>JAQBTY010000328.1 GCA_027624735.1 Pseudomonadota bacterium
GGGGTGCGGCGCAAAGCGACGCAAGGCTGGTTCAACTTAAACGCATAAAGTTATAGGATGGGAAACCAGACCAGCCCAGGGAGCGCGGCATGAAGATCAACTACGATCCGGCATCGTCAAAATTGCTGACATTCCATGACAAGATACCGGCCTTTCTGGACGGATCTGACACGCCGCGCGCCTATCTGGAACGCTGCCTGGAGACCGTCGCGGCGCGTGAGCCCGTTATCAAGGCGTTTGTCACGTTTAGCCTCGATCGCGCCCGCACGGCAGCCGATGAAGCGACCACACGCTACAAGGACAAGCGGCCGCTCGGGCCGCTCGATGGCATGCCCTATGCCATGAAGGATGTGTTCGAGACCGAGGACATGCCCATGCAACTCGGCAGCCGCCTGTTCGAAGGCTATAAGACCGGCTGGGACGCAGCCTGCGTATATTTCCTCAGGCGCGGCGGCGCGGTCATGATCGGCAAGACGGTGACTACCGAGTTCGCCTTTGGCGAACCGGGCCCCGCCCGCAATGCGTGGGATAGCGACCGGACCCCCGGCGGCTCGTCGAGCGGCTCCGGCGCCGCGGTGGGCGCCTGCATGGTGCCGGTAGCGACCGGCACCCAGGTGCGCGGTTCGGTGCTGCGGCCGGCCTGTTTCAACGGCGCCTGGGCACTGAAGCCGTCCTTCGGCGCGATGAACCTCGGCGGCGGGTTCCCCTCGCCACCCAGCGTCTGCCACCTCGGCATTCTCGGCGGCTCGCTCGCCGACACATGGATCACGGCCTATTGGCTGTCGCGCAATGCCGGCGGCGTTCCCGGTCGCCCCAGCCTCAAGGGGGAAGCTGTCCTGCCCAAGGCCCGGAAGCCGGCGCGCCTCGCCCGCATAGAGTCAGCGGGCTGGGCGGAAACGCCGGAAGACACCCGCGCCATATTTAACGACATGACGGCCAGGCTGGAGCGGCGCGGCGTGGAAATCGTCGGCCGGGCGGACGATCCGGAACTCGAGGCTTATGAGCGGGACCTGATCAAGCTGCGCGAAATCATGGAAGTCACCCTGGCTTACGAAGGGCGCTGGCCGCTGATGATGTATGCCGACCGCAGCCCCGACCTGCTGGGAGAACGCGTGTACGGCCGGGCCATAGCGTCAGCCGATGTGACGCCCGAGCAATATGAAGAAGCGCTCGACTGGAGCGCGGGCGCCCGCATCCGCCACGAAGCGCTGGCCGCCAAATACGATGCCTTCATCACGCTCAACGCGACCGGTCCGGCGCCTGAGGGCATGCCGGTCGGCAACGCCGTTTATGGGGAAAAATCATCGGTGCTGGGCGTACCGGCGCTTAATGTGCCGCTCCTGGCTCAGGACAACATGCCGCTCGGCATTCAATTGCTCGGGTATTTCCGGCGGGATTATGATCTTATTGCGTTAGGCCATTGGATGATCCACGCGGTATTGCGCGAGGAAGATTAGAATCCGGGCAGTGCGAATAGAAAAAATCGCGGAGTTTCCGGCGCCCGGATGGACGTACGGTAGCGTATGGTCTAGTAACTTCATGCCAGTTTCGACTCTGACCATCCGACCGCCCAGGAGCACTTCATGAATACCCCTACGCCAACCGCCGAGGATCGCAAACCAACCGCATACGGCGACTTACGCGGCTGGATCGATGCGCTCCGCAACGCCGGCGAACTTGCTGAAATTGACAAGGAAGTCCATTGGGATGTGGAACTCGGCACCATTATCCGGATGGCGCAGGGCACCGGCAGCGGCCCCGCCTTTCTGTTCAATAACATTACCGATTACAACGGCCCCGATGCCGTAAGCAGCCAGGTCTTTACCGGCGGCCAGGGCAGCTATTCCCGTCTTGCGATGATGTTCGGCCTGCCGCAGGACACGCCTGTCCGTGACCTGGTCAAGATTTGCCGCACCATCTTCATGGAACGGTTGCCACCGGTGACCGTCAAGACCGGGCCGGTCAAGGAAAACATCGTCACCGGCGACGATATCGACCTGCTGAAATTTCCGGTGCCGAAATGGAACCGGGGCGATGGCGGCCGCTATGCCCTTACCTATGCCGGCTGCGTCACCAAGGATCCCGATTCGGATGTCCATAATATCGGCATCTATCGCGGCATGGTTCTGGACAAAAACAATCTTGGCGTCCTGTTGTGGCGTGCCCAGGGATGGGGCAATCACTATGCCAAGCATGCCCAGGCCGGCACTGAAATGCCGGTCGCCTTTGTCATCGGCTGGGAGCCCTCGATGGGCTTTACCGGCGGCGCGGCGATCCCGCGCAACGTTTCCGAATATGATGTCATGGGCGCCATCCGGGGCGAACCGGTTGAGCTGGTCGATTGCGAGACTATCCCCCTGAAGGTTCCGGCAAGCGCCGAAATCGTCATCGAAGGCTGGATTTCAACCGATCCCAAATCATTCCGCCCGGAAGGGCCCTATGCCGAATTCACCGGCTACTACGCGCTGGAGACAACCCCCAAGCATGTCGCGCGTGTAACCGCCATCACCCATCGCACCAAGCCGATTTTCCGCGGCACCATGGAAGGGGCCATCCCCAAAAGCTATGGCGAAAACCCCATCATGAGCTCGGTGATGCGTTCGGCGACGGCGTGGAACGCGCTCGATTCCGCGGGCGTTCCCGGCGTTACCGACGTGTTTGGCATGCCGATCCAGGCCGGCGTCAATATTTTCGTGCAGATACAGCAGACCTACCGCGGCCAGGCCAAGCAGGTCGCCGCGGCGCTGTGGGGAAATTCAGCGTCCCATGTGCGCTACAAACATGTCACCGTGGTGGATCAGGATATCGACATCCATGATTACGCCGCCGTCGACTGGGCCTTTGCCTGGCGGTTCAACGCCGGGGAAGACGATCTGATCGTCTACCCGTCGAACTGGGGCGCCGGTCTCGATCCCAGCGTCCGCGCCCGGGATTCGGACGTTCATCTGTTCGGTACGGGTAAATGGCATCGGGTACTGATGGATTGCACCATCAACCTCGATTACGAACCCGGCCCCGACGGAAACCGATACCCCCCAACCGTCCACCCGGCGGCGGCGGACGCGGAGTCCGTCCGGTCACGCTGGTCTGAATTGGGTCTCGACAAATGGGGTAAGGGCCTCTGACCTGATCCGTATTCGACATTAACCAGAGACAAGTTAGAGAAAGAGATCATGGCTACGAACGACGGTAATCTCGACGCCTTTGGCGGCGTCTCCAATCGGCTCCAGCCCCGGGTCTTCGACGATTTGCGCGGGTGGATCGAGGCGCTGCGCGCCGAAGGCGAAATCCAGGAAATCGATGTGGAAGTCGATTGGGATTGCGAACTTGGCACGGTTGCCCGCAAAGCATTCGGTACCGGTGAAGGCCCGGCGATCCTGTTCAAGAATATCTCAGGTTATAACGCCTCGGATTCGCGCTGCAGCCAGCTCTTCACCGGCGGCATGTCCAATTACAGCCGCATCGCCATGACGCTGGGCCTGCCCAAGGACGCCCCGGTGACCGACATGGTCCAGGCGACGCGCTACTACCTCAACCAGCGAGTCCCCCCGGTCGAAGTCAAGGACGGTCCGGTCAAGGAGAACATCCTCAAGGGCGACGACATCAATCTGTTCGATTTTCCGGTGCCGAAGTGGCATCGGGAAGACGGTGGCCGCTACATCAACACGTTTCAGGCGACCGTCACCAAAGACCCCGATACCGGTGTTCATAACCTCGGCATCTATCGCGGCATGATCGGACAAAAAGACACCCTGCCGGTGCTGCTGTGGCGGGCCCAGAATTGGGGTGTCCACTTCCAGAAATGGAAGGAACGGGGCGAAAAAATGCCCGTCGCCCATGTCTATGGCTGGGAGCCGTGCCTGCCTTACTGCGCATCCGCCCCGGTACCGACGGGTGTTTCGGAATACGACATCATGGGGGCCATCCGGGGCGCCCCGGTGCCGCTGGTCAAGTGTGAGACGGTCGATCTGATGGTGCCGGCCAGCGCCGAAATGGTGGTGGAAGGCTATATCGACGACGATCCGTCGACATTCGAAATGGAAGGGCCGTTTGGCGAATATACCGGCTATTTCGGCGGCGATCAGGGGCCGAAACACGTCACCAAGGTGACCTGCATCACGCATCGCAATAATCCCATCTTCCGCGGCACTCTCGAAGGGACGCTGCCCAAGATGCTCAATGAAAACAGCGTCATGAGTTCGGTGCAGCGGGCCGGTGTGGCGTGGAATGTGCTCGAGCGCGCTGGTGTCCCCGGCGTGACAGACGTGCATTGTTCACCGGCGAACAACGGCACCACCGTGTTCATCCAGCTGCATCAGACCTACCGCGGACAAGCGAAACAGGCCGCCGCCGCCCTGTGGGGGTCCAATTCGGCCCATCTTCGATACAAAAATGTCTGGGTCCTCGATGAGGATATCGACATCCATGATTACGGATCGGTCGATTGGGCGTTTGCCTATCGGGTCAACGCGGCAGAAGACGACATCGTTTTCTTCCCGGCAACCTGGGGCTCCCTGCTTGACCCCAGCACGCGTCTCAAGGATCGCGATCCGCTGCTGTACGGCACCGGCAAATGGTGCCGCGTGCTGATCGACGCGACGGTCAATCTGGATTTCGAGCCGGAAGAACAATATGGCGGCAACCGGTACCCGCCCATGGTCATGCCCCATAAAGCGGATATGGATTTGGTCAACAGCCGCTGGAAAGAATACGGCTTCAAGGAGTAAGATTCCGCCGACACTGAGAATAACCACATCCTGATGTGAATACTTCGCGCTTGTCTATGCCTGCCCCATAAATTCAATGTAATAAATTCAATGTAAAGGGAGAACTCGATGCGTGGCTTATCCCGTTAACTCAGGCTCGTCTATATGTGGTAACTGCGGTTGAACGTCCTTTTGGGGGT
>JAQBTY010000329.1 GCA_027624735.1 Pseudomonadota bacterium
CCATTCGTGTCTTCCAGGGCGAACGCGAAATGGCCGCGGACAACAAGGTCCTCGGTCAGTTCGATCTGATGGGCATTCCGCAGGCGCCGCGCGGCGTCCCCCAGATCGAAGTGACGTTCGATATCGACGCCAACGGCATCGTCAATGTCGGCGCCAAGGACAAGGCGACCGGCAAGGAACAGGCCATCCGGATCCAGGCGTCCGGCGGTTTGTCTGAAGATGAAATCGACAATATGGTCAAGGAGGCGGAAAGCCACGCCGGCGACGACAAGGCTCGCAAGGAAATGGTCGAACTGCATAACCAGGCCGATAGCCTGATCTATGCGACTGAAAAGAACCTCAAGGACTATGGCGATAAGATCGAAGAGGCCGACAAGACTCAGGTGGAAACGGACATCGCCGCCCTGCGCGAGGTAATGGAGAGTGACGATGCCGAGGTGATCAAGGCTAAAGTCGAAGCTTTGTCGCAATCCGCCATGAAACTCGGCGAAGCCATGTATAAGGCGCAACAGGAGGGCGAGGCCCAGCCGGGCGATTCGCCCGATGCGGCGGGGGCATCCAGCAACGCTGGTGATGATGCCACCGTGGTTGATGCCGACTTCGAAGAGGTCGAGGATGACAAGAAAGACAAATCGGCCTGATTAGGCGCTGATTGACTCAACCCTCGATACCGGAGTTTACGCGATGGCGAAACAGGACTTTTACGATGTCCTGGGCGTTGCCCAAAATGCGGACGGCGACGAACTAAAGAAGGCCTACCGAAAAATGGCCATGCAGTATCATCCTGATCGCAATCAGGGTGATGCCACTGCGGAACAGAAATTCAAGGAAGTCAGCGAAGCCTATGACGTCCTGAAGGACGATCAAAAGCGGGCCGCCTACGACCAGTTTGGTCATGCGGCATTTGAAAATGGCGGCGGCGGCGGCGGTTTTGGCGGCGGTGGGGCCGGTTTCGCCGACATATTTGATGAAATGTTCGGCGATTTCGTGGGCGGGCGTCAGCGTCAGAGCGGCGGCCGTGCCCGCGGATCGGACCTGCGTTACAATCTGGAAATTCCCCTGGACGATGCGTTCAAGGGACGCGAAACCCGCATTCGTGTGCCGGCCTCGGTTAGCTGTGGCGACTGTAACGGCTCGGGCGCGGCGAAGGGCAGTCATCCATCGACCTGTGGTACCTGTCAGGGCCATGGCAAGGTCCGCGCCAGTCAGGGCTTTTTCACCATCGAACGAACCTGTCCCACGTGCGGTGGCGTTGGCCAGACCATCGAAAAGCCGTGCGGCACCTGTAAGGGCGCTGGCGCGGTGCGTAAGGAAAAGACCTTGGCGGTCTCGATCCCCGCCGGTGTCGAAGACGGTATGCGGATCCGGCTGTCCGGAGAAGGCGAAGCCGGCTCCAAGGGCGCCCCCGCGGGCGACCTCTACATCTTCATCGCGGTCGCCGCCCATCCGCTGTTCCGGCGTGACGGTGCGAATATTTTTTGCCAGGTCCCTATCCCGATGACCACCGCGGCCCTTGGCGGCGCCGTCGAAGTCCCGTCGATCGATGGCGGCCGCGCCAAGGTCACCATCCCCGCCGGCGCGCAGACCGGTCATCGCCTGCGCATGCGGGGCAAGGGCATGTCGGTGCTGAACTCGAAAAATCGCGGCGACATGATTATCGATGTCCGCGTGGAAACCCCGGTCAATCTGACCAAGGACCAGCAGGCGAAGCTGAAAGAATTCGAAGCGGCGCTCAAGAAGGACAAGAAGGGGACGGCTAAATCCACCAGCCCTGAATCCGAAGGCTTTTTCGCCCGTGCGAAAGAGCTGTGGGAAGACCTGACGGATTGATCCTATTCTTTCCGTCGCCGGTGGATCCTCTTGGGACGCCGGTGACCCGCAAACGGTCAGGGTGCCGGGATTTGTTGCGCCCAGTGCCTCGCTTTTAGGCGCGTGCCTGTGGTTATATCCTCCCAATGACAGCTTCAGGGTAAGTGGTCCGGAGGAATAGATGACGGATATGAAAATTGGCGTGGTCGGCGCGGGCGGACGGATGGGTGGCGCCGTCGTGCGCCAGGTGACCGATACCGCGGGCTGCGTTGTTGTCGCGGCGAGCGAAATTGCGGGCAGCCCCGCGGTTGGCCGTGACGCGGGCGAACTGGCCGGTATCGGGTCTCTTGGCGTGGCGGTGACCGACGATGCGGCGGCGATGTTCGGCCGCGCCGATGCCGTTATCGAATTTTCCGCGCCCGACTCGACCGTTGCCCATGCGCTGGACGCCGCCGCCGCCGGCTGTATTCATATTATCGGGACAACCGGACTCGATAGCGAGCAGGAAAAAGCGTTACGCTCGGCGGCGCAAAAGACGGCCATCGTCTATGCGCCCAACATGAGCTTGGCTGTCAACATTCTGTTTGCGCTGACCCGTCAGGTCGCCAAAATGCTTGATGACGATTTCGATATCGAGATCGTCGAGATGCACCATCGCCACAAGGTCGATGCGCCGTCCGGGACCGCGCTCGGTCTTGGCCGGGCCGCCGCCGCCGGACGTGGCGTGTCGCTGGATGACGTGGGTGTTCTGTCGCGCCAAGGCCAGACCGGTGCGCGCGGCCGCGGCGCGATCGGGTTCGCGACGCTGCGCGGCGGGGACGTGGCCGGCGAACATTCGGTTATATTCGCCGCCGATGGCGAACGCATTGAACTGACCCACAAAGCGACGAGCCGCCAGATCTTTGCGCGCGGCGCGGTGCGCGCCGCCCTGTGGGCGAAGGATAAGGATTCCGCGCTCTACACCATGTTCGACGTGCTGGATTTGCCGGTGGATTAGAGGGATTGGGCGGCCTGCCCGGACTTATTTTTCGCGGCCCCCGCCAGCTCCGAACCGATCATGGCAAGCTTGCGGGGGGCTCCCCACCGGTAATTCGTGTCCATCAATCCGGTCGATCTGATCACCCGATGACAGGGTATCAGATAGCCTATCGGATTGGCGCCGATGGCGCTGCCCACTGCGCGGGCCGCCGATGGGCGCCCGACGGCGCCCGCGATGGCGCCATAGGTCGCGAGCCGCCCGGGCGGGATGTTGAGCAAGGCGCGCCAGACCCGGATCTGAAAATTCGTGCCTCTGACGCACAGCGTCAGCGGGGATTGGGTCGCTCCGCTCTCGCGGTTGAACAACCGGCCGGAAATTTTGGCGATGTCATCCGGCGCCTCATTAAACCGTGCCTGTGGCAGCCGTCGGGCCAACCGCTCTAGGGCGCTTTCCGGCGCCGCTGTCGCCAGAAATTCCAGGGCGCAAATGCCGCGATCGTTCAAGGCGATGCCGGCGAACCCATACGGTCCTTCGGCGATGCCCCAGCGCAGCGTCAGCCCCCTTCCCTCTTCCTTGAACTCGCCGGGCGTTATCGCCTCGAAGGTCATGAACAGATCATGGAGTCGTCCCGGTCCCGACAGGCCGATCTCCAGCGCCGTATCCAGCAGGCTTTCGGAGGCGACCAGCATGGTCTTGGCGTGTTCGATGGTCAGGCATTGCAGAAAGCGTTTTGGGCTGATCCCGGCCCAGCGCGTGAACAATCGCTGAAAATGATACGGGCTGACATGGACCGCGGCCGCGATCTCGTCGAGGCCAGGCTGATCGCGGTAATGGCTCTGGAGATAGCGGATGGCGGCTTCGATCCGGGCGTAGTCCCGCGCCGTCTGGGATCGGTCCTTCAGGG
The DNA here is from genome assembly GCA_027624735.1 of Pseudomonadota bacterium. Taxonomy (GTDB): domain Bacteria; phylum Pseudomonadota; class Alphaproteobacteria; order MPNO01; family UBA2964; genus JAQBTY01. The sequence goes on from JAQBTY010000329.1 coordinate 3,693, forward strand.
TGTCTGTCATGCCCCGAGAATAAACCGGTGTGGGCCGGTCGGCCCACCCGTATCTTGCTGAAAACAAGCGGGGTATTTTCGGACGGTTCCTGACCCTTCCAGCCGCCGGTCTACCGCCGTGCGGTGCGCTGTTTCTCGGGACGGCCCCTTACCCTGGACCGCTGCTGCGGCTTGACGACCATAACCGCCAGCACGCCGAACATGAGCAGAAACAGAAAAACCACATGCAATTCGCCCGGCATCCCGCCGGCGGACCTGGCGCTTGTTTCCGCCGCTTCGGCCCATTCTAAGCCTGCGGCGAAGGTTAGACCGATAATCCCGGTCAAAATGGTAAGCTGGCGCGTGGTGTTCTTGATAAATCCGGTAAATTTTCTCATGGGCTTCAATCCTCTTTTGCCTACCCTGACCGGCACCGTCCCGCGATTGGCGATGGGAAAAGCACCGGCCAGGACAAAGATGCAATACCCATGCCAGTCATGTTAAAATAAGGAATTTCAATGATCTATGGGGTAAACAAAATCGGCGGCGTGCGCGATTGTCAAATCAGCCGACGGTTAACGCGTTAACCGTCGGAGCGAATGCGCCGGATCGTCAACCGGACGGGGAGGATGCATCCTGGGTTCGCAGTTTATGAAGTTCCGCGCGTAACGCATTCGCGAGATCGATTTTTTCGTCGGCGGTCAAAAAGCTGCCGATTTCGACGATGCGCCCGTGCGAGCGCAAGGTAAGCGCACTGTCCGGCGCCGGGTGGTCCTCGATTTCCACCTGCAGCCAATAGGGCTGAAACCGCCATCGCTCGCGCTTGCCGGATGGCGCCACCCGCTCGACGGTAAGGGTCGTATCGGTCAGTTGCAAGGTTTCGTAGCGACGGGCGTCCTGGTAATTCAGCTTGAAGGCCAGATAGACCAGCACCATGTCGATCGCGAAAAAGCCGAATACCGGTCAGGCGCCTGCTATCACAAAAGCGACCCCGGCGCAGAAACTGATAACACCGACCGCGGCCATCAGGAGGAAAAAGCCGCGCGGCGTCAAACTGGCATGAGGATGCAAAACCGCGTCAAAGCGGAGGGGGTTTTTCTCCTCGGCCTCATCCCGCGGTTTTGTAAATTCTGTTTTTAAGGGTGTCTTGCTCATGATGGGTACTAGTGTTGCGATTCCAACGCTTGTTTCCCACGGTTGACCTTTTCGATGATGGAACTGGCTGAAGC
>JAQBTY010000330.1 GCA_027624735.1 Pseudomonadota bacterium
CAGTTCCATCATCGAAAAGGTCAACCGTGGGAAACAAGCGTTGGAATCGCAACACTAGCGCCCCTACTCCCTTGACTATTGTCGATCGCCGCATGCCAGTGACTACCCCTGAATTAACCGGTCCATTACAGGCAACAGCTCATCCATAGTCTCGGCAACATGGTGCGCGCCGGCATCACGGAGTTCGTCTGGCTCATGTACGCCCCACGACACACCAATGGATGCGGTGCCCGCATTGCAGGCCATCAGAATGTCAAAGGTCGTGTCGCCGATCATCACGGCGTCTCGTTTATCCACCCCGGTTTCACTCAACGTTTGCAACATGAGGTAAGGGTTGGGTTTCCCCGGGCCGTTGTCAGTGGTCTTCAGGCTGATGAACCGATTAACGATGTTTTGGGCCTCCAGCAGTTCTGATAGCCGATGACCGGATCGGCTGGTGATAATGGCCAGCAAGTAGCCGGCTTCTTCCACCGCATTGAGCATAGGAAGCACGCCGGGGAAAAGTGTCTCTTCGCGCCGCGGTTTGGGGCGCTCGCCCCGCGCCATTGACTCGTGATAGGCGCGAATTTTCGCGAATTCCGCCTCGCCGGCCCGAGGAAGCAGCATCTGCACCGATTCTTCCCAGGGGAGGCCTATAATCCTGCGAACATCGTCGGGTTCGGGAAGAGGGAACCCGCACGCCTCCCAGCAGGCCATGACGTCTGTGACGATGGAATCCGCGCTGTCCAGAAGGGTGCCGTCGAGGTCAAACGCGGCCAAACGCAGACGTGTGTTAGCTGTCATTCTGCAAACAAATTTATGCGGTGGACGTAATCCGGTAGGATAACCCAGGAACCTTCCTATAAGCCTAATTTAGGCCATATTCTGGTGGCCAGAAAGCTTGGCCCTGGCCCCGGTTTCAAGGCCAAAGAAACGCCAGGTTGCCGCCATCGTCGGCGGTAACGCTGCCTGCAGACGTAATATTCCGCCACGTGGATGCGGAATTTCGAGCGATTGCGCGTGAAGATGCAGCTTTTTTGCCTCGGGAAAGCCTTCCAGGAAGGCCTTTCGACCGCCATACTTCCCATCGCCCAAGATTGGCGTACCCAATTCAGCGCAATGGACACGGAGTTGATGCGTCCGGCCGGTATGGGGTTGTAAGCTCAGCCAGGCGATTTCGTTGCCCGCGCTCTCCAACACTTCATAGTCTGTTAACCCACGTTTGCCTTCGGCCTTAGACTCTTTACCCCGTTCCTCCGCGTCACTACCCTTTTTTTTGATCCGGGATACTATTTTACCCTTTCGCGGGCGCGGCACCCCAACGACCAGGGCCCAGTAGGTTTTTCGCGCCGTCCGGTCGCGGAATGCAGCCGCAAGTTTAGCTGCTGCGAAGGCATTTCGACCGAGCACGAGGACGCCGCTTGTGTCCTTGTCCAGCCGATGGACAAGCCGCGGACGTTCTGACAGACCAAACCGTAAATCGTCCAGCATCCCGTCGAGGTGCTGTTTTAATCCTGTCCCTCCCTGAACCGCCAGATCGGGTGGTTTGTTGATGGCCAGTACATCGTCATCGAGATGGATGACGAGTTGCTTCAGTTTTTCGATGTCCCGGCTACGGGTGACCGGCGGCGCCTGCCGGGGCCGGCTTGTAGTGGATACGGAGAACGGCGGTACGCGGACTATTTGCCCGGCCTCCAGACGAGCGGACGCCTTGGATCGACCGCCATCGACACGGACCTGACCCGTGCGCAGCATCTTTTCCAGCTGTCCATGCCCGAGTTCCGCATAGTGACGACGAAACCAGCGATCGAGCCGGATTCCGGCCTCATCATCGGTAACCGCAATGTTGCTAACGCCAGTCATAGGAGGATCATTTTTATCAGCGCCATCGTCCCTACCGTGGCCCCGATGCACAAAACGACAGAAAGCAATACGTAAAGCATGGCATTTAGCCAGTCGCCGCGCTCGAGCATGAGAACCATCTCTAGCGAAAAGGCGGAAAAAGTCGTCAACGCCCCGAGAAAACCGACAGTCAGAAATGCACGCAAAGGTTCTGATGGCGACCAGACCAGCGCCATTAGCTCAATGAGCACGCCCAGAATTGCACACCCAAATACGTTGACGGCAAGCGTCGCCCAGGGGAACGCACCGCCGACCGCCTGAAAGACCAGGCTCGATATCCAGTAGCGGCTGGCCGCGCCTATCGCTCCGCCCAGTGCGACCGAAAGCGTCATGTACATAATGTTCCCCTACTGGTCCTTATTTCCGGTCTTCCTGAGTTTCGCCCAATATGCCAGGCGCTTGGTTATATCGCGTTCGAAACCACGTTCAACCGGCCGGTAGAATGTTGGGCGCGTCATGTCATCGGGAAAGTAGTTCTGACCAGAAAAACCTTCTTCCGCATCATGGTCGTAATGATAACCATCGCCATATCCGAGATCCTTCATCAGCCCGGTCGGTGCATTAAGAATATGCTTGGGGGGCATCAAAGAACCGGTGCTTCTGGCATCGCGCATGGCGGCACCAAAAGCACGGTAGGCGGCGTTTGATTTCGGCGCGGTCGCCAGATAAATCACGCACTGCGCGATGGCCAACTCACCCTCCGGCGACCCAAGCCGCTGGTACGCATCCCACGCGGCAAGGGACTGGACAAGCGCGTTGGGATCGGCAAGCCCGACATCTTCGGATGCGAAGCGGACCAACCGGCGGACAATGTAAAGAGGATCCTCGCCTCCGACGAGCATTCGCGCCAACCAATAGAGCGCGGCATCCGCATCGGACCCACGCAATGATTTATGCAGGGCACTGATCAGATTATAATGACTTTCCTGCGCCTTATCATAAAGTGGGGATCGACGCTGAACCGCAGCCGCCAAAGCGGCCGGGTCAAGCAACTCACCGTCCGGAATGACCTGCAACGCCTCAACCATGTTGAGGAGGTAGCGCCCGTCGCCATCGGCCATGGCCCGCAACGAGGCGCGCCCATCATTGGTCAACGGCAAGGCGCGTCCGGTGTCGCCTTCAGCGCGCGAAACCAATGTTTCAAGAGCGGCATCATCGAGACGATTGAGAACAAAAACCTGACAGCGCGACAGCAGCGGCGGATTCAGCTCAAAAGACGGATTTTCTGTTGTCGCTCCGATCAGAACAATCGTGCCGTCCTCTACCACGGGCAGAAATCCATCTTGCTGGGCCCGGTTAAAACGATGAATTTCGTCAACAAAAAGCAGTGTGCCCTGCCCTGCGGTCCGATGGGTGCGCGCTTCGTCAAAGATCTTCCGCAAATCGGCGACACCGGAAAATATCGCCGACAAAGGGACAAACCGCATATCCGTCTGTTGAGCCAACAATCGTGCGATTGTCGTTTTTCCCGTTCCCGGCGGCCCCCAAAGAATTAAGGATGTGATATTTCCCCGCGAAAGCATGCGGGAAATCGCCCCCTCGGATCCAAGCAGATGGTCCTGCCCTACCACTTGATCGAGAGTTTCCGGCCGCAATCGATCAGCAAGGGGTCGGGAAGCCGTCTCGGTGAACAGACTGCCTGTTTCGCTCTTGGGCGGTCTACCCATCAATTCGTGCCGTGATGATTTGTCCGTCGCGGCGGACAGTGATGGTCCAGTTCCCGGCGCCTCGCGCAATGACGGCCATCAGCGATTTGACGGTGGTGGTAGACGCGCCGTTAAGCCTGATAATCGTGTCGCCCGGCTGGAGACCTACCCGCCGGGCCTGGCTACGCCGGTCAACCCCGAGAACAATGATTCCGCGTTGCATCAGGTCGATAGACAATTCTTCCGCCAATGCCGGAGAAAGATTGGCGACAGTAGCACCGGTCAGATAATTGTGACCCGCAATCTTCGTAATATTGCGCGGTGGAATCTCCGGCGGCGGTTCAATGGGTAGTACGAGGGAAAGGCTCTTCCCTTGCCGGATCACCGTTAGCGACGCCGTGCCGCCGACATTCAGCGTGGCGATCCTAAATCTGAGCGCCTTTGGATCAGCGACTTCACGTAGATTGAGATGAACGATAACATCACCGGGTTTAAGGCCGGCGCGCGCCGCCGGACTTTCAGGATATATTTCGCTGATCAGCACACCAACCGGTCGCCGCAGGCCGAGCGTCGCGGCCAGATCCGATGTAACCTCCTGACCGGCCGCGCCAAACCATGGCCTGACGATTTTCGCTCCATGCAGGGCGCTATCCACCACCTTGGCGACCATGTTGGCGGGAATGGCGAAGCCAAGCCCCACAGACCCGCCGCTTTTACTGAAAATCGCCGTATTGACACCAATCAGACGGCCATCCATCGCAACCAGCGCACCACCGGAATTACCCGGGTTGATCGCGGCATCGGTCTGAATGAAGAAGCTGAAGTCGGATATTCCTTCCGCTGCGCGCGCGAGGGCGGAAACGATCCCGCTTGTGACGGTTTGGCCGACACCGAACGGATTGCCAATGGCGATCACCAAGTCACCGACTTCAAGCTCGTCGGAATTACTCACCTTGAGAAACGGGAGAGGCTCCCCTTTCGTGTCGACGCGCAGGACGGCAAGATCGGTCTTTTCGTCGGAGAGAATCAGTTTGGCGTCTAGTTCACGTCGATCCGACAGAACCACCGTAATCTGATCGGCTTTATCGATGACATGATGGTTCGTGACGATGATGCCTTCCGGGCGCACGATGACGCCGGAACCAAGCGAATTCTGAACTCTTTGCTGGGGCAGGCCTAAGGCGTCGCCGAAGAACTGGCGAAAGAACGGATCATTCCCGAAGGGCGACCGCCGCTGTTGAACGACGCGTTTGGTGTAGATGTTAACGACGGCAGGCGCCGCTTTTCTAACCAGTGGCGCATACGAGAGATGGATTTCCTCCCGTGATCTGGGCAAGCGGTTCTCACCCAGCGCTTGCACACT
>JAQBTY010000331.1 GCA_027624735.1 Pseudomonadota bacterium
CCTCAGCGTCGACGATCTGTTCATCGACGTCAGCCAGGGCCGCAAACGGGGCGAGGAGTTCCGGGTTTAACGGAGACGTATGAAGCGTCCGTCCGTTGGCGAAAATGCGAGGGGTGCGACAGTACGCCGCTCGCGGGTTCACCATATTTTATACCTGAACAGGTAAGCTGATCCTGGATGCCGGATCACGGCGCTAACTGGAGATCGCCGGTGGGACAGGCCCAGGCCAAGGGAAAATCGCAGCTGGGCGACAATTTTTTCGCGGAAATTGGAGGCTTCGCTTGCTTAGAACGGGTCCATGATCTTCTGTACGAAAAACTGTACGCCCATCCATGGCTCAAGGGGTTTTTCGTCAAATCAAAACTTGAGATCGTCAAGAGCCAACAGAATGACTTTTGGGCTGCCCTTATGGGCGGGCCCAGCCGGTATGGCGGGCGATCGCCGCGCGATGCGCACGTCCACATGTTTCTGCCCGCGGAAGTCTTTGCCATCCGCCACGAACTATTGGGCGAGGCTCTTGTGGAAGCCGGGGTGCCTGAGGCGTTACGGGAAATTTGGCTGGATATGGATACGAACTTCGAAAAAGCAGTGGTCAATAAATCACCCGACGAATGTCACGGACGCTACCGGAGCGAAGAGGTCATCATCGTCCCCCGCCCGGAAGATTTCTGACACTCCAACGGCTATGCCCCGGCCAACGGCTATGCCCCGGCCAACGGCTATGGCCCGGCGACAAACGCGATGGCGCAGGGGCTCGGGGTTTTGATGATCTGGCGGGTGGTGGTTAGCGCACCGGTCTTTGCATCCAGTTCGAAACGTTTGATGGTGCCGCTGGACAAATTGGCGACATAGAGAAAACGGCCGGCTGGGTCGAGCACAAAGAGACGCGGATCCTCACCACCGGTCGGTTGCCAACCGATCGCCTTGGGTACGCCGGTGGTGCGGTTCACCCGGAACAGGGCGATGCTGTCATGGCCCCGGTTCGAGATATAAAGCGTGTTGGAGGCGGCCACGAATTCGATCTCCGCCGTTTGATTGTCGCCGGTAAAATCGCCGGGCAGCGTCGAGGTCACCTCGACCGGCGCCAGAATATTTTTTGCCCCGTCCCAGCGGCAGGTGGTGAGCGTGCTATCGAGCTCGTTCAAAATCCAGGCAACAGGATTGTTCGGATGAAACGCCATATGGCGCGGCCCGGCGCCGCTGCGCGCATCCACATATCCCTTGCCGGCTGGGCTGAGCCGACCAAGCCGCGCGTCGAATTTAAAGACGGAAACCCGATCAAGCCCCTTGTCCGGCACCACGACGAACCGGCCGGTGGGATCGAGCACGATGTCGTGCGGGTGGGAAATGCCCTGATGGCCGACCCGGTGACGCGCACGCGCCCCGCCCGGCAGATCGAATACCTGAACGGCGTCCCCCAGGGATCCATCAGTCGCGACCGGCAGGACGCCCACCGAACCGCTGGCGTAATTGGCGACGATCAGGAATTTTCCTGTCGGATCGAGCTTGGCGCTGACCCCATTGCGCCCGCCCGTGGCCGCCCTGTTAAGAGGCGTAAGCCTGCCGGTGGCACGGTCGATGCGGTACGAACTGGCGTAATCCTCATCCGCATGCAGGACGTAAAGCACGTTCCCGTCATGATTGGCCAATAGCCAGGACGGGTTGACCAGCCCGCCCACCTGCTGGATCTGACGCCAGGCGCCGGTTATCGGGTTAATCCGATAAGCCGAGATGCCATCGCCCTTTCCCAGGCGGGATGGCGTCGTAAAGCAGCCCACATAGACAAACGAGGCCGCCGATGCGTTTCGCGTGGGGCCGCTCTTTTTTCCCGACGCTCTCTGTTTCGCCATGCCGGCTCCCCCTTCTCTGTGTCCCGGAATGGCTGATGGTTTGCGTCAGATCGTCGGGAATGTCCAGGCAGGCAGCCATAAAACGCCCACAACCGGGGCCTCTGAATCGTCAAATGGCTTGCTCAAACGCCCGTATCGCCCTATATCCTCCGCATCCATGACAAACCTGCCCGAACCCATCGCGCGCCGGCGAACTTTCGCGATTATCTCGCACCCCGACGCCGGCAAGACCACGCTGACTGAAAAGCTGCTGCTGTTTGGCGGCGCGATCCAGCTTGCCGGCGCGGTCAAGGCCCGCGGCCAGCAGCGCCGGGCCCATTCGGACTGGATGAAGGTGGAGCGCGAGCGCGGTATTTCCGTCACCGCCTCGGTCATGACCTTCGATTATGGAGACCGGACGTTCAATCTGCTCGATACGCCCGGCCATCAGGATTTTTCCGAGGATACCTACCGCGTGCTCACGGCGGTGGATTCGGCGGTCATGGTCATCGACGCGGCGCGCGGCATCGAAAACCAGACCCGCAAGCTGTTCGAAGTGTGCCGGCTGCGCGACATGCCGATCGTCACCTTTATCAACAAAATGGACCGGGAGGCCCGCGACCCGTTCGATCTGCTGGACGAAATTGAACAGACGCTGCAGATCGATGTCACCCCGGCGAGCTGGCCCATCGGCATGGGGCAGCACTTCCTGGGTTGTTACGATTTGTTGCGCGACCAGCTGATCCTGATGGATAAGGCCGGACGCGGCGAAAAACCCATTCGGTGGAAACCTGCGCAGGCTTGGATGATCCCAAGCTGGATGAGCGCCTGCCGGCCAATGCCGTGGCCGAACTGCGCGAACAGGTGGAAATGGTGCGCGGTCTCTGCCCCAAATTCGATGTGGAGGCCTATCTCGCCGGCAATCTGACACCGGTCTATTTCGGCAGCGCCATCAATTCCTTTGGCGTGAATGAGTTGCTCGACGGGCTGGTCGCCCACGCACCGCCACCCCGCCCGCAGCCGACCCGTGAACGGCTGGTCGACCCCACCGAAGACAAGGTCAGCGGGGTGATTTTCAAGATCCAGGCCAACATGGACCCCAAGCACCGCGACCGCATCGCGTTCCTGCGGCTCTGTTCAGGACACTTCAAGCGCGGCATGAAGCTCAAACATGTCCGTACCGACAAGCTGATCGCGCTGAACAATCCGGTGCTGTTTCTGGCGCAGGACCGCGAACTGGCCGAAGAAGCCTGGGCCGGTGACATCATCGGCATACCCAATCACGGGAACCTGCATATCGGCGATGCGCTGACCGAGGGCGAAGAGCTCCATTTTACCGGCATTCCCAGTTTTGCGCCGGAATATCTGCAAAACGTCCGCCCCGACGATCCCATGAAGGCCAAGCATCTCGGCCGTGCGCTGCAGCAGCTCGCCGAGGAAGGCGCCGCGGCCGTCTTCAAGCCGCGTCTCGGGTTCGACTGGATCGTCGGCGTCGTCGGCATGCTCCAGTTCGAAGTATTGGCCGACCGTATTCGCACCGAGTACGATATCCCGGTGCATTTTGAGCCCACCAGCCTGATTACCGCCCGCTGGGTTGAAGCGGATGACGACACCCTGATGAAAAAATTCATCAAAGCCAATGAAACCGCCATCGCCGACGATCACAGGGGCGATCCGGTCTTCCTCGCGCGCAACGCCTGGCATCTTGACCGGGCGGCCGAGGACTGGCCCGACGTGCGGTTCGTCAAAACCAAGGAACAGGTGGCATAGAAGCGGACGTAGCCTTCCGATGAATCCGGGTTTTACTTGCGCTTAAGGCATCTTCCTTATATAGGGAGCGGCAGAAACCCTAACCCCCAAGCAAAAATGACAGATTCAACGACCTCCGCGCAGGAATTGCGCAATATCGCCATTGTGGCCCATGTCGATCATGGCAAGACCACCATGGTCGATTGCATGCTGCGCCAGACCGGTATTTACCGGGATAACCAGCAAATGCAGGAACAGGCGCTCGACAGCGGCGATCTGGAACGCGAGCGCGGCATCACCATCCTCGCCAAATGCACCTCGGTTGAGTGGCACGGCACCAGGATCAATATTGTCGACACGCCGGGCCATGCCGATTTCGGCGGCGAGGTGGAGCGCGTCCTTTCCATGGTGGATGGCTGCCTGCTGCTGGTAGATGCCGCCGAAGGGCCGATGCCGCAGACCAAATTCGTCCTGTCCAAGGTTCTGGCGCGCGGCTTGAAGCCGATCGTCGTCATCAACAAGGTCGACCGCTCGGACGCGCGGGCCGATGAGGTGCTGGATGAGATTTTCGACCTGTTCGCGGCGCTGGACGCCAACGAAGACCAGCTCGATTTTCCGGTACTTTATGGATCGTCTAAACAGGGTTGGGTCGCGGACGATCCGGCCGGACCGAAGGATTCGCTGGAGCCGCTTTTCGACTTGATCCTGAAGCACGTGGCCCCGCCGGTTATCGAACCCGGCGCCTTCCGTATGCTGGCAACAACGCTTGAGGCCAATCCCTATCTCGGGCGCTTGTTAACCGGGCGTATATTGTCCGGATCGGTCAAGGCGAACGAATCCGTCAAGGCGCTCTCGCTCGACGGCAAAGAGCTGGAACAGACCCGGATCACCAAAATCCTTGCCTATCACGGGCTCGAACGGGTGCCATTGGACGAAGCCCGAGCCGGCGATATCGTCGCCCTCGCGGGATTTCAGAAATGCACGGTCGCCGATACGCTTTGCGCTCTATCAGTCACAGAGCCGCTTGAATCACGTCCCATTGATCCACCAACGCTCTCCGTGACTTTTTCAGTCAATGATTCACCGCTGGCCGGCCAGGAAGGCAGCAAGGTCACTTCGCGCATGATCCGCGACCGGCTGGCACGCGAAGCCGAGGGCAATGTAGCTATCCGCGTGACCGAGACCGACGACGGGACCGGTTACGAAGTCGCCGGCCGTGGCGAGTTGCAACTCGGCGTGCTGATCGAAACCATGCGCCGCGAAGGCTATGAAATGTCCATCAGCCGGCCGCGTGTGGTCTATCGCGAAGA
>JAQBTY010000332.1 GCA_027624735.1 Pseudomonadota bacterium
ACCGTCTACCCGCAAGCCGTAGCGCATGCCATCATAGCGCGACAGGTTGGACGAAGCTTCAGCCGGGGCAATGATATAATAGGCTGGCAGGGCATATTTTGTCCGCGGCAGGCTGACCTCGACCGCCGTCGCGCCGGCTGCTTCCAGCCATTTGATCCCCTGATCCCACAGCGCCAGAATCTCGGGGTCGGCGCCCTCGACCCGGTACTCCTTCGGGATACCGATCTTCATCCCGGCGATTCCCTGCCCCAATACCGCTTCAAAATCCGGCAGCTTCCGATCGGCGGAGGTGGAATCCTTGGGATCGAAACCGGCCATGGCGCCGAGCATGATCGCCGCGTCGCGGACCGAACGGGTCATCGGGCCTGCCTGATCAAGCGAAGAGGCGAAGGCCACCGTGCCCCAGCGCGAACAACGCCCATAGGTCGGTTTCATCCCGACAATGCCGCAGAACGATGCCGGCTGGCGGATCGAGCCGCCGGTGTCCGTACCGGTCGCGGCGAGGCATAATCGGGCGGAGACCGCGGCTGCCGATCCGCCGGATGAGCCACCAGGCACCAGGGGACGATTGTCGCCTTGCCGGCGCCACGGGTTTTTCACCGGGCCGTAAAAACTGGTCTCGTTGGACGAGCCCATCGCGAATTCGTCCAGATTTGTCTTGCCAAGCATGACCGCGCCATGGCCACGCAGGTTCGCCGTCACGGTGGATTCATAGGGCGGCACAAAGCCATCGAGAATGTGCGACGCCGCCGTGGTCGCCACCCCTTCGGTACAAAACAGATCCTTGATGGCCACCGGAATGCCCTCGAAAGCGCCGGCTTCGCCCCGGGCACGGCGCGCATCGGACGCCTCGGAATCGGCCAGCGCGCGCTCCGGGGTTTCGAGAATAAAGGCGTTGAGATCGCGTGCCGCTTCCACCGCCGCGATATGGGCCTCGGTCAGCTCACGCGACGAAAACTCTTTTTTCGCCAGACCGTCACGCGCTTCGGCAATGGTAAGATCGGTTAAAGCCGCCATTATTCGATAACCTTGGGCACAACGAAAAACCCGTCCCTTGTTTCGGGCGCGTTGGACAGAATGGCCTCACGGCAGTCGCCGTCGGTGACTTCGTCCTTGCGGGTGCGCAACACCATCCCTTCGGTAACCGATGTCATGGGGTCGATCCCATCGGTATCGACCTCGTTGAGCTGCTCCACCCAACCAAGAATATTGGACAGTTCCTCGGCCAACCCGTCGAGCTCCTCTTCCGGAACCCGGATGCGGGCGAGCTGCGCGATACGAACGACTGTGGATTTATCGACTGACATGGCTTAAATCACGAAACCTGAGGTATTAATAAAGGGATGCGCGGTCTGGCGGAAAGCCAAGACTTTCAGCCAAAAATCGCGCGGAAGGTATCACCCGCAATGGCCATTCGCAAGCTTGCTGAACTGAGCGGCCATCTAACGCGTGGACGGCCGTTGCTCGGGCTCGACATCGGTGAGAAAACAATCGGCCTCGCCCTTTCGGACGCAACGCTGCTCATTGCAACACCGCTCAGCACCATACAGCGGTCGAAGTTCACACGGGATGCCGAAAATCTGGCCACCGTGATCGAAGAATACGAGATCGGTGGTCTGGTCATCGGCCTGCCGATCAATATGGACGGCTCTGAAGGTCCGAAATGTCAGTCCGTGCGCCAGTTCGCCGCCAACCTGCTGGGCCGCGGGGAGATCGAGATCGCCTTCTGGGACGAGCGTCTCTCGACTGTCGCGGTGACCCGGACCATGATCGAAGCGGACATTTCGCGCGCCAAGCAGAAACGCGCCGTCGACAAGATGGCGGCGGCCTATATCCTGCAGGGGGCGCTGGATTTTCTCGGCAATCAGCGGGCCGCGGAATGACCGCCGGCTAAAGATCGGCGATTACGCGGCGGCGATAAGCGACGGCGAGCGCGCCATCGGCCAGCCGCGTGGAGCGGTCCCGGTGGATGGCGGGATCCCTGATGTGCTGTTGGATAAAGCTGTCGAGGGCCATCCCCGGCGCCAGCCGGTCGCGGATCACCGCCTGCATACCGGCCTGTGTCAGCGCCGGGAATTGCCGGTTTTGCGCAGCGATCTCGGCGAGGGAGACGCAGCTCCCTTCATGGGACAGGCAACCGATCTTCGACGTATAGGCGTGGGCCGCCGGCAACGCTACACCGCCGTCGAGCTCAAGACGCAAGGAGTCGAGATGGTCGTAGCTGTAATTGCCCTCGGTTTCATGCATGCGATCAAGTTGCGGATCGGTCAGCCACAGCACAAAGATTGTGACAACGGTGCCGGGTGAATGCTGGAACGTCGCCGGCACCGAGCCGTAACCCGACAGATGGGCGGCATAGACCACATCGTAATCATGAAGGACGCCTCGCTGGGCCGGGATCGATCCGATATCCTGCATCGCCCCGTATTTGCGGGATAGCTGTTCCGGCGACTGGTTGGACCCGGCGGCCAGCACCGGCGTGCGGTCGGCGGTCTCGAACCCGGTGCGCAATATTTGCCAGCCGCCGGCCTCGTACAGATAGCTGTGATCGGGCGCCGGAAATGGATAGGCCTTGGCGTGGCTGACCGGATCACGCATGACGATGCGGACTCATTTTTTTATGCCATGTCATCGGCATGACCGGCCGCTCCGCCCCTTACGGTCGGATGCTCCGCCGGATATTTGTACGACGCATAGCGCAGCACCAGGACGGCAACGGACAGCACCAAAATACCGCCGGTAACGACGACAAGGCCCATATGGGGTGAGTTGATCGCGTCTTTCAGATCGACATGTTCGAAATTGACCATCCCGATCAATAGTCGCGTCAACGCCGTCAAGGCCACATAGATCAGGAAACGTACCGGCATGTGGTTGGTGGAAAAATAGATCCCGACCATGGCGCCCAATTCCAGATAGATGAACAGGAGCAGAATGTCCTCGACGCTGGCATGACCACGGTTGGCCATCTCCAGGAAGGCGAAGACCGCGGCCCAGACGATGGTCGCGCCGATTGCGAAAAGCGCCAGCAGGTGGAACCCACGCACCAGCGCAACGCCGGCCCGGTCGGCGAGGCCGAATGCTCTGCGACGAACATTTTGTATTTTATCAAATGGGTCCGTCATCATCCGCGCCTCCCCACGTCACGCTACGCTACGCCACAACACCAGACTACTCTACCTTCGGCGCGTGATCGAGACGGTATTCCGGTCGGTGGATTTACGCCTTCTTCAAATCTGCATCCCCTTCCCAGATATCCACTGGACTTGCCGACAGGACAAAATCTGGTCTGCTTCGCGAAGGGTCTTTAGCGGCCGTTATTCGTCTTCGACGCGCCGGGCGCCATCGACGGTCCGGCGCATTTTTTCGTTGCCTGCCGCATCCCGCGCCTTCTCGGCCTTGGTCCGGCCGAATTTGACGCGGTTCTCGTCGGCGGTCGCTTGCTTCTCCGCACGTTTCTTCGCCTTGCGGAAGCGGTTCATATTTACGGCGCCGCCGGTCATGGCTTGATCCTTCCGTCCTTGGTGACGCCGGCTTCGATCAGCCGGGCGATCTCGCATTAATACGCGCTGCGGTGTTAAATGAGGCTTATCCGCTCATATCTCATATTATGACCTCATACTATCTAGCAACACTGTGTAGCTGACGGAATCAGACATGAGCATGTGGGCCCATCGGCCGGATGTCGGCAAAGGAACACAGCCCGAACCAGTCGGGCATGGTGTGGATCAGCGATTTGTCGCCGATGGCGATGACGCGACCGTCCCGGATCGCCTTTTTCAGGTCGGCATCCCCTTCCCAGATTTCCACCATGGTCCGAAGTTCGGTGGTGACATAAAGATCGACATCCTTGCCGGTATCTTCTGTACAGAGATCCACGTCGTCGCCGTCGATCACCAGCCACCAAGTCTTGTGCTTGTCGAGATCCTTGAAGGAAAAACACAACACCGTCTGGCCGTCCGGCAAATGCCGGGTAAGGATGCGGCGGTGGATATCCCACATGAGCAGTTCCACGTCGAGCTCGTCATCGCTCATCTGGCCACGCGCCCAGCGCATGCCCCACACGGCCAGCGTTTCAATCAGCGGCTCAAGCTCCTTTCCGGCGGGCGTCAGCCGGTATTCGTAGCCCCTCTGACCCGACAGCGGCTTGCGTATGACGACCCCGCGCTCCTCGAGATGTTTCAGCCGCTTGGTCAGGATGGTCGGCGACATTCGTGACAGGGAGCGTTGAAAATCATTGAACCGGCACGTGCCGAGCAGCAGCTCGCGCAGGATCAACAACGTCCATTTTTCACCGATGATCTCGGTCGCCTTGGCGACCGGACAGAACTGGCCATAAGACGGCATGGGACGACCCTCCAGCTAACTCCATAATTTGTAGTTGAATACTACATATCACGCAGTATCGATCAACCTGTCCGATCCCTAATTTATTTAATGACGGTTGGGTCATCCCGCCGCCGCCATGAAACAGAATAGACAGGAGATTGAACAATGACCGCACAGACCGCAACAATACCGGCTCCCACCAAGACTAACGGCGTCGACGTGGATTACGTCATGGGCGTCATCGACCAGGTAAAGGGCAATCCGGAGATCGCTAAATTCCAGTTCCGCGCCAGCAACCAATGGATCGACGGCGGCCATAACCGCTCGACGGTTAAGGAGTTCTACGGTGCCTGCCAGGAAGACGACACCCGTACCGAGCCCTTTATCATGGAAGCGGACGAGCCGCCCATACTGGCCGGCAACGATAAGGCGCCCAACCCTGTAGAGTTTGTCCTGCACGGGTTGGCGTCCTGCTTGACAACCACGCTTGCCTATCACGCCGCGGTTCGCGGGATCGAGATCGATTCCATCAGCTCGGAGATGGAGGGTGACTTGGAT
>JAQBTY010000333.1 GCA_027624735.1 Pseudomonadota bacterium
CCACGACGCAGAATCATGCGGTCAAAGTGATCGAATTAGGTCGGAACATGCTCTAGCTTCGTAAATCCAGTATCTTGAAGTATGCGCTCATTCGCCAGCCGATGCCCGGCGCCAATAGGCAAAGGCAAAGGCGCATAATGACGCGGCCAGCGCATACCAGATGATGGCGTATTGCAGATGATTGTTGGCCGGCATCGCCACCCGATCGCTCCCGATCGGCCCGGCAGGCCTATCGCGGTCACGGTTGGCGACAATCCAGTACGGCGCAACACCGGCCAGACCCAGGTGCGCCGCCATGGCCGCCGGGTCGATCCAGTACCAGTCACCTTTGGCAGCGTCATTGTCCGGCACGAACGCGCCCCGGACTCCGCCGCTTTTCACCAGACCAGTCAGCGTCACCGGACCGCCCATTTGCCCTTCCTGTCGGCTTTGCGGATTCTTCCTTCTATCGGGCACCCACCCCCGATCGATAAAAACAATGCCGCCATCCATCCGTCTGAGAGGCGTGATCACCTGCCAGCCGGCAGTCCCCCGGCGTGATCTGGGTCCGATCCGCAATTCCTTTTCATGCAGGAAATACCCGGAAATTATCACCCGGCGATAGGCGATTTTGATGGGGACATCCGTAAGATGAGTGAGATCAAGCGGCGGCTGGACAAGCATCGCCTGACGATCCGCGATCAACGCGTCTTTTTCGGCCAGCCGGTCAAGCTGCCACGTGCCGAGCGCGACAAGCCCCGCGATGCCAAGTATCGCGCCTGTCAGAAAACCATAAGGCCCGCTTCGCCGCGCCTTGGGCGTAGCGGCACGGTCATTCATCGTATTCATGACGCAGATTCTGGAAATGATACGCCACCAGAGAGACAGGCAGCGAAGGCTGCGTTGGATCGGTCATCTTGATTGTCACGGGGTCAATACCGAAAGGGCCGCACGATGCGGCCCCTCCGTGAACTTCAGTGTGTAGCGGCGCTCCCTGAACCCCACCAGTACATGCAGACGAACAGGAACAGCCAGATGACATCGACAAAATGCCAATACCAGGCCGCTGCCTCGAAACCGAAATGATGCTCGACCTTGAAATGGCCCTGCTTTGCCCGGAAGAAACAGACGATCAGAAAAATGGTTCCGACGATAACGTGAAACCCGTGAAAACCGGTCGCCATATAGAAGGTCGTGGAATAGATGCCGTCCTTGAAGCCAAACGACGCATGGGCATATTCATAGGCCTGGAAGCCGGTAAAGGTGAGCCCCAGCAGGACCGTCAGCCCGAGGCCCTGGAGCAAGTGCCGCCGGTTGCCTTCGAGCAGCGCATGGTGCGCCCAGGTCACGGTGATGCCCGATGTCAGCAGGATCAGCGTGTTGAGAAAAGGCAACTGCCACGGATCGAAGGGCACCACCCCGGGCGGCGGCCAAACGCCCTTGATCGCTGCGGGCGGGAACAGGCTGGCATTGAAAAATGCCCAGAACCAGGCGGCGAAGAACATCACTTCCGAGGCAATGAACAGGACCATGCCATAGCGCATGCCGATCTGCACCGGCGCGGAATGATGTCCCTGAAAGGTCGCTTCCATCACCACATCGCGGAACCAGAAAAACATCGTTGTAAGAATACCCAGGACCCCGAGGGCGAGCAGCCAGAAACCGCCGTCATGCATATAGACAACCATCCCCGCCCCCAACGTGCCGGCGCTGAAGGCGCCGACGACCGGCCATGGGCTGGGATCGACCAGATGCCAGGGATGCTTATGTCCGCCTCCGTGAGCGGCGGCTGGGGTATCAGCTTGTGCGACCATGTCCGTTCTTCCGGTCATTCATTAGGGGGATAATTTTTGAAATAGCGTTGGGGTTGGCTTTTCGCATCAATTCACCGCCCTTTGCCCATTTGCCGGTGACGAATTCGGTAATGAATTCGGCAGGGGGTTCCGCGGAGTCGCTATCCGGTCTTCGCCGCCACCGTCTGGCGCTTTGAAAAACGTATAAGACAATGTGATTGTGGAGACATCGTTCAGATTGGGATCATCGACGATCGCCGGGTCGATAAAAAACTGAACTGGCAGATCGGCGACCTGACCGGGATCGAGCATCTGTTCGGTAAAGCAGAAGCAATCGATCTTGTTGAAATACTGTCCCGCCTTGGATGGTGTGACATTAAAGGTGGCGGTCCCCACCACAGGTCTGTCGGCATTGGATTCCGCGCGATAGAACGCCAGCGCCTGCTGTCCGGCGCGGATGGTGATGGAATCCTGCGCCGGTTCGAAGCGCCACGGCAGGCCGGAATTTATATCGGCATTAAAACGGATCGTAAGCTGGCGATCAACGATCCGGTCGGACGCACGCTCGGCGATCCGCGTGGTTCCGCCATAGCCGGTGACACGGCAGAACACTTCATAAAGCTCGACGGAATAAGACGTCAGCGTTCCCATGGCGCCGAGAATTGCCAGCAGACAGACAACGGTTATCCCCTTACCGCGCCGCATCAACCCGGTCCTGCTATACGGACCATGGTGATCACATAAAACATGATGACCAACCCAAGCAGCACCGCTGCCAAAGCGATGTTCCGGCTACGCTGCCGGCGGCGCTGTTCATCGGATAGACGCACCATTCCCACCTGCCCTAACCCGCAAGCCCTAAGGCCCGGTCGACCATCAGCGCCGCGAACAGCAGGGCAAGATACAAAAGCGAAAAGGTAAAGGTTCGCCTGGCGTAGACCTCGCCCGTATCGCGCAAAATGCCGACCGCCATCCCAATAAACACTATCCCGAGAGAAGCCGCTATGGCGCCGAAATACCAGCTCGCCATGCCGATCATGGCGGGGACGGCGCCAAGCGGCGCCAACACCAGCGTATAAAGCAGGATCTGACGCTTGGTCTCCGCGACGCCGGCGACAACCGGCAGCATCGGTACGCCGGCCTTTTCATAATCGCCACGGCGATAGAGCGACAACGCCCAGAAATGCGGCGGCGTCCAAATGAAGATGATGGCGAACAGAACGATCGAGCCGATGGACATATCGCCGGTTACCGCGGCCCAGCCGACCATCGGCGGAAACGCGCCCGCGGCGCCGCCGATGACGATATTCTGCGGCGTCCGGCGTTTGAGCCACATGGTGTAGATGAAAACGTAAAACCCGATTGTGAAGGCGAGCAGAGCCGCCGCGGCCACATTGACCACAAGCCCCATCAGGAGGACGGAACCGACCGCCAGGACGACGCCAAAGCCCAACGCCTGGCCGGGATCCAGCCTGCCTGTCGGGACGGGCCGGTTACAGGTGCGCGACATCACCGCATCGATATCGCGGTCATACCACATGTTAATAGCCCCGGACGCGCCCGCGCCGACCGCGATGCACAGCACAGCGACCAGCGCGATGACCGGGTGTATTGACCCGGGCGCCAGGTAGAGGCCGGCAAGCGCCGTGAACACAACGAGCGACATCACCCGCGGCTTCAACAGCGCGATATAATCCGCGACCTCTCCACCCCCGGCGAAACCGTGGGCGGTGTTTGCCATCGGCAGTTCGGTTGATTGTTTATTCACCCTTCCCCCCTTTGCATTATTATTTTACCGCCGCTCAATCACCTGATTACAGGCAGTTCGTCATACGAATGGAACGCCGGCGGCGATGACAGCGTCCATTCCAGGGTCGTCGCGCCCTCTCCCCATGGATTGTCACCGGCCTTTTCGCCGACCGTGAAAGTCCGCACCAGCATGAACAGGAAGATCAGGACGCCAAAAGCCGAAATATAGGATCCAAAGGATGAGACCGCATTCCATTGGGCAAAAGCATCCGGATAATCCGGGATGCGCCGTGGCATGCCGGCAAGACCCAGGAAATGCTGCGGAAAGAAAGTAAGATTCACCCCGACTAAAGTAACCCAGAAATGCAGCTTGCCGAGCGTTTCGGAATATTGCCGGCCGCACATCTTCGGCAGCCAGTAATAGAACCCGCCAAAGACCGAGAACACCGCGCCCAGCGACAGCACATAGTGGAAGTGAGCGACCACGTAATAGGTGTCGTGCATCGCGGTGTCGATTCCGGCATTGGACAGCACCACGCCGGTCACGCCGCCGACGGTGAACATGAAAATAAAGCCGATGGCCCACAGCATGGGAGTCTTGAACTGGATCGAACCGCCCCACATGGTCGCGATCCAGCTAAAGATCTTGATGCCTGTCGGCACCGCGATAATCATGGTCGCCGCGGTAAAATAGGCCTTGGTGTCGACATCGAGGCCAACTGTGAACATGTGATGGGCCCAGACGATAAAGCCCACCACGCCGATGGAGACCATGGCGTAGGCCATGCCGAGATAACCGAAAATCGGCTTGCGAGAGAACGTCGACACGATCTGGCTGATGATGCCAAAACCGGGCAGGATCAGAATATAGACTTCGGGATGACCGAAGAACCAGAACAAATGCTGAAACAGGATCGGATCGCCGCCGCCTTCGGGCTTGAAGAAGACGGTGCCGAAATTGCGGTCGGTCAGCAGCATCGTAATGGCGCCGGCAAGCACCGGCAGCGTCAGCAGCAGCAGGAATGCCGTCACCAGGACCGACCAGACGAACAACGGCATCTTGTGCATGGTCATGCCGGGCGCCCGCATATTGAGGATCGTGGTGATAAAATTGATAGCCCCCAGGATCGACGATGCACCCGCCAGATGCAGGCTGAAGATCGCCAAATCGACGGCCGGACCGGGTTGGCCGGTATCCGAACTCAGAGGCGGATAAAGAGTCCAGCCGCCGCCCACACCGCCATAGAACGGCGAGGCCAGCAACAGCATGAAGGACGGGACCAGCAGCCAGAAGCTGATATTGTTCATGCGCGGAAACGCCATGTC
>JAQBTY010000334.1 GCA_027624735.1 Pseudomonadota bacterium
CAAACTTACCGCATCATGCAATGGTTGAATTCGGTGCCGACAAGCCAGTCCGACAGGCTGCTAGGCCCTCATGAAGGCAGCCTGGTGGCTGCGCGAGCGATCTTCGCGCTGATTGTCTATTTTCGCTCCGGGTCAACCCCGAAGTCAGCCACTTCGTCAGTGACGTCCGCTTCCGTGCGACAGCGGCAGTTCCCTAGTCAATGCAGTCGCGAAAGACCGCCGTCACATGACGGCGGTCCGCTCTGATTTCCGGACGGGCTTTCGACGCCCGCCACATACAACCCTCTACCGCACCATTTCCGGCATTTGCGACAGGATCGCGCCATAGCCTTCGCGCGGCTCGTAAATATGCAGCCGGCGCTGGATTTCCCACACCCGCGACGTGACCGGATAGACGATGGGAATGCCAAGATCCTGTTCCAGCATCGGGATGACCGGGAGCGCCTTCCAGCCGGTGCCCAGCATATAGATCCCCTGCGCCTTGGGGTGCTTGAGGGCAAGGGTCTTGATGAACGAATAGATCGATTCCGACGACAGGGTCTGGACCTGGTTGAAGGGCACATCCATCCCCTCCATGGCGAGCACCTCGAACCCGGCCTTGGTGAAATAATCGGCGAAGGTCTTGTTGATCTCGCCCTTGAAGTAACTCGCGCCCACGAAGCGCTTGACCTTGAGCGCCTTCAACGCCGCGACATGGTTGGTGCCCGAGGTAAAGACCGTGGTTTTGTGTTTTTTTTCCCAGCCCTTTATTTTTTTGGCCTCGCCGTCATTGCCCAGCACCATGAAGGGCGGCGCGCCTTCGGGATGGATAAGATCGCAGCCCTGGTCGGCAAGGATCGCGACCTTTTCGTCATAATCCTTCATCACTTCCTTGAATTCGGCCCGGTCGCCGCGGCTGATATTGTTAAACAGCGGAATCACGCCGATGCCCTCGGGCAGGATGCGGATCATGTCCTCCAGCCCGCCCGGCCGCATGGTCGGTTTGATGATGCCAACGATGCCGCGCCAGCTTGAAAACGCCATAGGTACCTCCCTGATTTGTGCTGCCGGATTGTGCGGTCAAAACAGTCGTTGCACAAGCCGCGGACGCCTGCTTTGCTTCGCAAATCGTCGGACGCCTGAAATCCAGGGTTACCCTAAGTGGAAAACGGGCCTTGAGCCTGCAGACACAAGGGGCGCCGTGACCCGACGCCCCCTTCTTTTCACCATCCCCCGTCACGCAGCGATGCGATCACGCCGGACAGGGTCTGTTTTAACGTCGCAAGTCACAAAAACCTTCGCGACGGGCTCCGGTTTGGCTCTTTTCCAGCCATAAACATAGGCCGGCAGAGTCGAGCGGTCGAGACCGAGCGCAGCCAATTGCCGATCGCTCAGCATGGTGAGAGCCCGCAGCCGCAGCGCCTCCCCGATGGCACGGGTCAAGCGACGATATCCCGCCGGGATGGCCAGGAATAACGATCGGAGGGCACGGCCAAGCGCGGCATCACGCTCGGCCCGCGCCCGCCGCACAATTCTTTCGATGTCGTCGTAGGATATAAAGTCTTTGTCAAAATCAAAACTGTCTTCCGGTTTCATATCTGTCTTTCCTTTAAGGTTACGCATCAAGCAGCGGCAGATAACCAGAAGAACGCGGCAAATAGATGGCATCAGGATGAATTTTTTGTGGCGCGGCCACTCAAAATGCGGCACACCAGCGCGAATCATTTGTCCGCGGCACCAGTGGACCAGCTTTAACCTTTGGAACACCATGTCCCGTCCCATCGTCGGCATCACCCTGGATTCGGAACAGCCGGGCGGCTATTCCAAATTCCCGTGGTACGCGGTTCGCGAAAACTATTGTAGCGCCGTCGCCAGAGCCGGCGGGCTGCCGCTACCGTTGCCCCACGAACCCGATTTGGCCGAAAGCTACCTCGATACCATCAACGCCCTGATCATTACCGGCGGCGCGTTCGATGTGGACCCGTCCCTGTTCGGCGACAAAACCCGCCATGAAACGGTAATCACCAAGGACCGGCGCACCAGTTTCGAAATCGCCGTGACAAGCGGCGCCATCGACCGCGATATGCCGGTGCTCGGCATCTGCGGCGGCCAACAACTTCTCAACGTGGTGCTGGGCGGCACGCTGATTCAGCATATTCCGGACGCCATCAAGGACGCGCTGGCCCATGAGCAGCCCAACCCGCGCGATGAGCCGGGGCATGATATCAAGGTCACACCGGGCACGCTGCTGCACAAAATCACCGGAACCGAGACCATGTCGGTGAACAGCGCTCACCATCAGGCGGTGCGGACCATCGGCGAAAACATTGTGATCAATGCTGTCGCATCGGACGGCGTGATCGAAGGGATAGAACTGCCCGCCAAGCGCTTTTGCCTGGGCGTTCAATGGCATCCGGAATTCAGCATCGACCCTGGCGATTTGAAGATATTTGACGCTTTTATCGAGGCGGCGCGCTGAGCCATGGATAGCGAGACGGAAACCAGAGGAGAGCGCATCGCCAAGCGTCTGTCACGCGCCGGAATCTGTTCGCGCCGCGAGGCAGAGCGCTGGATCGCCGATGGGCGGGTGACGGTCGATGGCACCGTTATCGACACACCGGCAACGCTAGTGACCGACCAGAGCGCCATTGCGGTCGATGGCAAGAAAATCGGCGAGCCGGAACAGACACGGCTGTGGCGTTACCACAAGCCGGCCGGGGTGATCTGCACCACCAGCGATCCGGAGGGACGACCGACCGTGTTCGACCGGCTGCCCGCCAGCCTGCCCAGGACCCTGCTGATCGGCCGCCTTGATATTGCGTCGGAGGGTCTGCTTCTTCTGACCAATGACGGTGAAACCGCCCGCAAGCTTGAGCTCCCGGAGACCGGCTGGTTGCGCCGCTACCGCGTGCGGGTACACGGCAGACCGGACGAAGAACAGCTTGCCGCCCTGGAAGACGGCGTCACGATCGATGGCATCGCCTATGGCTCCATCCGCGCCAAGCTCGATAACCAGTCGGCGAGCAACGCATGGGTGACCATCGGTTTGCGGGAAGGCAAAAACCGCGAGGTCCGGCGCGTGATGGAACATCTCGGTCTTACGGTTAACCGTCTGATCCGCCTTGGCTTTGGCCCCTTTCTCCTCGGCAATCTGCCGAGCGATTCGGTGCGGGAAGTTTCCGCTAAAGTCGTCGCCGAGCAACTTTCGGGGGAGAAACTCAAAGGGACGACGCCGCAGCGGGCATCCAAACGGGACATGAAACGGCCCAAAAAAAGATTACTTGCTAAAAAACCCGCCACCAAAGCCATGAAAAACCGTGCGGATCGTCGCCGGTAAACATCGCGGCCGGCAACTGGCCGTCCCGCAGGGCAGCGATATTCGCCCGACCGCCGATCGGGTGCGGGAAGCCATGTTCAATTCCCTCTGTCATGGCAACAGACGCATCGGGGACGGCGATTCCGTACGCGACGCCATTGTGCTGGACGGTTTCGCCGGCACCGGCGCGTTAGGACTCGAAGCCGTATCGCGCGGCGCGGCTCATGTCACCCTGATGGAACTGAACCATGACGCCCTGATCCTGTGCCGGGAAAATGTCGCAAGTCTCGGTGAGCAGGCCCGTGTCACGGTGCTCGGCGGCGACTGCCTGAACCCGGTGCGTGCCGGCCAGCCTTGTAGCCTTGTCCTCCTCGACCCGCCCTACCGGTCGGGCATGGCCGGCGACGCGCTGGCGGCGCTGGCGGGCGCCGGCTGGATCGCCCCCGGTGCGTTGTGTGTCGTGGAACTCGCCGCCAGGGAACCCTTTACACCGCCCGAGGGGGCCGAGCTGCTGGATGAACGCCGCTACGGCGCGGCAAAGGTGGTTTTTGTGCGGTGGCGGACCGACAACGATGCCTGACCGAAACATTGGCGGGCGGGTCTCAGCCCCGCCCCTACGCCTGTCTGAAAACGATCCCTATAGGGGACGGTCTGAGACCGTCCCGTCGGTCTGCAGGGCTCAGGTAGCGGGAAAATTCACTCGGCCGCCACAGCGGTAGACGCTGAGGCATCGAGCAGCCCCACTACCTCGTCGGTGGTAAAGACATCCGCGAAACGGTTGAACAGGGCGTTGAGGGACGCGTTATGGGCCTCGTCGGAACTGGTGGCGTTGGCGTCTGACACCATGAGGGTCCGGTAATTCAGCATGAAGGCATCGCGGGCGGTGGATTCGCAGCACACGTTGGTCGCGGTGCCGGTGATGATCAGCGTGTCGATCCCGGCGGCGGTCAAACGCTCACCAAGATCGGACGAGCCCTGGATCAGGGCGCTGAAACGGCGCTTGATGGTGATCTCGTCTTCGGGCTGAACATCGAGCTCATGCCATAGCTCGGCGCCTTCGTTGCCGTCGGTCAGGGCGTCGAGCATGTCTTCCATCTGACCACGGTCGAGAAAATCCATATAGGCCGACCAGGTTTGCGGCGCGTCATCGCCATAGACCGCCCGCACCCAATAGACCTTGCTACCGGCCCGTCTCGCGGCCGCGGCCAAGCGGTTGATATTGGGTACGATCGCCGCGCAATAAGGCGAAAAAGCCGGCATGCCCTCCTTCACCCAGACATTCTGCATATCGATGACCACCAGCGCCGTCGTGGCCGGGTTCAAGGTGTCATAGGCGTGCAACTTGCCGCCACGCCTGCGTGTGACGCGCGCGACGATGTCGGGCGATAGCTCTATCCTGTGCATGGGCATGGCCGCGATCCCTCGTATGTTTCGCGAAGTGTGGGAAACATTGCGGAACAAGTAAAGCGGGAGCACAAAAAAAGCGCCGTAATCATGACGGC
>JAQBTY010000335.1 GCA_027624735.1 Pseudomonadota bacterium
CTGGCGTGACGCCGGTTTATTTGTGGGCGGGCGCCTCGGTCACCGAGGGTTTTCTCTCGGAAATCCGACCGGAACGCTGTCGCGATGTGTTGGATTCCGGCGTCATCGCGCTGTGGATGCCGAATAACACGTCCGCGAACACCCTGTCGATCGTCGGCGGCAAACCACGCGCCTGGGACAAGAACGCCGACCCCGACGCCCATACGCCGCCGCTGTCGTGGGCGGATTCGCTCAAATACGGCCATTATCTCCTGGATGATGCCGGCAAGCTGAAACCCGAGATCGACGAGATCTTCCGCATTGCGCACGATCATGGCGCGGCGGTCTTCTTTGGCCATCCGACCAAACAGGAATTCACCGCCATGGCCGAGCTCAGTTACAAGCTTGGTTTCAAGCGCGGCGTGGTCGACCACCCGTTCAGCCCGTTCGTGAATTTGTCTATCGCGGAGATGAAGCAATTCGCTTCCGCCGGGCTATGGATGAATTTTACGTTCGATGAACTGTCGCCGCTGCTCGGCATTGATCCGGCAAAAATGTACGAGGCAATCCAGGCTTCCGGGGTGGATCGATGCACCTTGTCTTCGGACGCGGGTGAGCCGCTATTCCCCGATTCCGTTGAATCGCTTCGGCTGATGCGGGGTTACATGACGGCCTTCGGCTGCACGGCGGCGGAAATCCACACCATGTGCTGCGTGAACCCGGCTTTCATCGTGGGGCTCGATCTTGCCGCGGCGCCAGCGCGGGCCAGCGCCGCTGAATGAAGCCCGGGATCGCTGTGACGCTTCAGGCTAAAAAACTGCATAAGCTGTTCGCGGCGGAGATTGCCGGCATCGATATGCGCAGCGATACCGACGCGCGATCCGTGGCGGCGTTGATCGCGGCGCTGAATGACTATGCGGTCTGCGTCGTGCCCCATGAGGTTCCGCTAAGCAATGACGAGCATATCGCCTTTAGCGCGTTGCTCGGGCCGATGGAGCGCAACAAGGTGCCCAACATTGCCGGTACCGGGCAGCGCGTGCTCCATAGCGAGATCGTCGATCAGAGCAATCTCGATGGCGACGGGAATATCTACGCGGACGATGATCGGCGGCTGATGTATAAGCGCGCCAACCGGCTGTGGCACACCGATATGAGCTTCTATGATATCCGCGCGACCTGGTCGCTGCTGTCGGCTCATATGGTTCCACCGGAAGGGGGCGAGACCGAATTTTCCGATATGCGGGCGGTGTATGACGATCTGCCCGATGCCATGAAGACCCGGCTCGACGGGCTGGTGGCGGAGCATAGCTACTGGCATTCGCGTGTGCTGGGCGGTGGGCCGGAACCGAGCGCCGCTGAACGTGCCACCCGCCCTCTGGCGCGGCACAGGCTGGTGCATAAGCATCCGGGCTCTGGCCGCAAGGTGCTTTATATCGCCTCCCATGTCAGCGGCATTGTCGGTTGGCCGGATGACGAGGCAAAGGGGCTACTGGCCGAGCTGATGGGGCTCGCCACACAGCCGCCTTACATCTATTCGCATGTCTGGTCGGTGGGTGAGGTGCTGATCTGGGACAATCTCGCCACCATGCACCGCGCCACCCCGTTCGACGACCAACAATTCGTTCGCGACATGCGCCGCACCACCTGCCGCGAACGGGCGCCTTAAAAGAAAGCGACGTTTCTGTTTATTCGTCCGGCCCCGTACCTTGTTCTGCCGCGCGCCCGCTGATACACTCGATCAACAATAAAACGTAATAAGGCTCGGCGATTTCGGCCGGTGGGGCAATGTGGCGATTATCGCCGCGATTTTGGGGAGAGAACCATGAGACGATATTCAACGATCAGGGCGGTCGGTGCGGCCATTATTTTGGCCGCCGCCGTGGCTGCGCCCGTGGCGGCGCAAAAGGCGATCACGCTCGGCACGTCCAGTATTGGGAGTTCTTTTTACGTGGTTTCCATCGCCATCGCCAAAATGGCGTCGAAGCACGAAAAGATGAACGTTTCGGTCGAATCCGTCGGCGGATCGCATGCCAATATGTTCGGCATAGCGCGTGGCAAGATCGATTTCGCCACGGCGAACTCTTCGGCGGTTTATGATCTCTATAACGGCAACGCGCCGTTCAAGAAGGCCTTCGACGTGCGGCTGGTCGCCCAGGGTCATCCCACGCTGCGCTGGTTCATCTCGACCAAGCGGTCCGGCATCACGCGCCTGAAGCAAATCGACGGTAAGACGATTTCATCGATCCGGCGGCCCCTGCCCGAACTCAAGGAAATCATGGACGCCATGCAGACGGTGTTCAGCATGAAGGATATCAAACATGTCGCCAGCTCCACCAGCCGGGAACTGGACGGTCAATTGCGGGCCGGTACCGTGGATGGCGCTCTGATGCCGTTTTCGTTGCGCCAGCCGGTGATCACCAAGCTGTTCCGTGACGATATGATAGAGCCGTTGATTTTGGCCGATGCGGACTTCGATAAAGTCTTTGCGGCGCTGCCGCCGAAGTTCTTCAAGCTGGTTGTTCCGGCGAACAACTTCAAGAATCAGCCGAAGGCGTTTCCCGTTCTGGGGCTGAACGCGGTGATGGTCACGTCGATGAAAATGGACGACGAAACCGTCTACAAGATGTTGCGGTCGTTCATGAATCATCAGAAAGAGTTCGGCACATTCCACGGCGCCGCGAAGTTCTGGAATCCGCAACGGGCGACTTTGAGCCCGCCGGTTCCGTTCCATCCGGGCGCGATCAAATATTACAAAGAGGCCGGCATGTGGACGGACAAGCTGGAAGCCCACCAGGCAAAGTATACGAAGAAGTAATCCAACCCCATTGATCGGAAAGGGCGGCAATCCGCATGCTCGCTGGGTTGCCGTCCCTTTCTCCTGTTTGATAACGGATCGCCGCATGGTGTCGAAGCGCGGTAAGCGGAGGCCGGAATGCCCAAAGTAAAGACCCTTACCTGGATTACGACGATCATCGCGGTCTATCACCTGCTGTATATTGGGCAGGTGCCGGCGATGATGGGCTTTTTTCTGCCGATCACCCAGCATCTGGCCATCTCGGCATCGTGCGCGCTTTGCCTGATCTTTTTCCTGCGCCGCGCGAAGGGTGGGCACCTCGTTTCGACCGACACCGACGACGATTCTGTCGACTCGACTGTCGGCAATGTCGCCAACGTGCCCTGGTATGACTTTGTCCTGATGGCGGTCGCGTTGGTCGGATCCGGCTTCGTCCTGTTTTATCATGAAACCTATCTCGATTACGGCATGTTCGGTGAACTTGATACGCTGGGTATCGTTATGGCGCTTTGTCTCGCCGTGCCGTTTCTTGAGGGCATACGGCGGACCACCGGCTGGGCGTTGCCCATCATCATACTTACCTTCGCAGGCGCGACGGTCTTCCAGAATTACCTGCCGGGTCTGCTGTATGGCAGCGGATATGGCATCGACCGGCTGATGTTCAGCGCCTGGGTGGGTGAAGGCGGCATCTTCGGCCTTCCGTTGAGCGTCGCCGGTAATATCGTCATCGTGTTCCTGATCTTCGGCGCCCTGATGCAGGTCGCCGGCGCCGGCCGCTGGTTTATCGAGCTCGCCCTGGCGCTGACCGGTTGGAGCCGTGGCGGTCCAGCCAAAGCGGCGGTGCTGTCGAGCGCGCTGTTCGGGTCCATTTCCGGATCGCCCGGCGGAAACGCGGCGACGACCGGTGTGTTCACGATCCCCATGATGAAGGAAATCGGCTACAAGGCGTCTTTCGCGGCAGCCGTCGAGGCGGTGGCCTCGACCGGCGGCCAGATCCTGCCGCCGGTGATGGGCGCCATTGCGTTCGTCATGGCGGAATGGATCGAGGTCTCCTATACCACTGTCGTTATAGCCGCGACCGTGCCGGCCTTACTGTACTTCCTGATTGTTTTTGTGTCCGTCCATCTGCAGGCGGTCAAGGATGGCATCGAGGCAATTCCGCGCGCCGACCTTCCCGATTTCTGGCCCGTTCTGATACGTGGCTGGTATTACCTGATCCCAATCAGTGCGCTGGTTTATTGTCTGATCGGTTTGAGTTTCCCGCCTGGCATGTCCGCCATGATCGCGTGCGCTGTGACCGTCCCCTGCAGTTTCCTGTCGAAAGACAGGTCGCACTGGCTCACGGTCTCGAACCTGATGATTGCTTTTGAGGAAAGCGTTAAACGCTGGACAGTCGTCGCGGCGATCACCGGCGCGGTGGGCATCATGATCGGTGCGCTGGAGTTATCCGGCGTCGGCATCAAGCTGTCCAATTTCATTGTCGAACTCTCTGGTGGCAATCTTTATCTGGCCTTGTTCCTGGTCGGATTCGCAAGCCTGATTGTCGGCATGGGGCTCGACTCGATCCCGGCCTATATCACGTTAGCGACTCTCATGGCGCCAGCGCTGATAGAGGTGGGCGTGCCCGATATTGCCGCTCATCTTTTTGTCGTCTACTGGGGGCTCGCGTCGTTCTATACACCGCCGATGTGCATCGTGGTGTACATCACCATCGGTATTTCAGGCAGTCGGGTTTGGGAAACTGGATGGGAAGCGGTTCGCCTTGGTATTGCGGCTTTCCTGATACCCTTCGCCTTCGCTCTGAACCCGGCGCTGATGCTTCGTGGCGACCTGGAACGGATCGTGCTTGCGACGTCGACCGCAGCGATCGGCGCGATCATGGTGGCCAGCGCCGTTCGCGGTTTCGCCCTGAAAAACATGAACTGGGCTGAGCGCCTTCTGATGTTTGTCGGTGGCGTCATGTTTATTGCCCCCGGCATTAAGCTGCCGGCCGCCGGTCTTGGGATACTGGTTGTTGTCCTG
>JAQBTY010000009.1 GCA_027624735.1 Pseudomonadota bacterium
AGCTTCAGCCAGTTCCATCATCGAAAAGGTCAACCGTGGGAAACAAGCGTTGGAATCGCAACACTAGACCATCTTCAGGATAGTCGGCGGCAGGTCAAGCCTGAATGCTATTGATGCCGATCAGAATGTTAGTCGCCGCAACCACAACCGCAGCCACAGCCGTTATCCATCTCCGCATCGGGATTAGCGCTTGCGGCGCTGGGGCGAATGTCCCATTCAACCATCTGGTATCCATTTGGCTCCGGCGCGCGCTCGGTTACTACATCGATTTTCGAATTTTGATCCATCATACCCATCATATTATCCCTAATTTTGGCTTGGATTCCCGTTATAGGTGTTCACCGGTGAGTCGCTGATCGATCTGTAGGCATTGCCTTTCAACGTGAATGGCAAATTCACACCGTCACCTACCAACCCAATGAACAGATGCGGAAATTCGGGTTCAGTCTTAATCCACACGAATTGCATGATGAACGAGTTCCAGTTGGTTCATCATGGCTGACTCGACAGCACGACCAAGATTGTCTACATGTGGTGTATTGGATGTGGTAAAAGCCACATATCTAGTAGTTCGCAGTGGATTCTGACAGATTTTATGGGGATGGAAATTTTGCCTTCCGGTGCTTCAATGCAGTTTCTGAAATTATTTGGGCGCGTTCCTGAGAACCAAATGGAAAAGGGCTAATCTGAATATTCTGCCGGCAATTGTGCTTCGTTCGGAATTTGAACGCGTTTAAGCTGTTTACCCGGGAACAACTACAACTTGATTTGAAATGGCGGCGTTTGATTGATAGAATAGCGGACGAAATGCTTCTGAATATTCATGCCGCGATGTTTTAGAGTGTTGATATTGTGAAAACTTTGTCTGATGGATGGTAACTCTCAGTACTTGAGACGACGCCTATCGGCCGTTCTCTGCGCGGATGTCGTGGGGTATTCGGCCCACATGCAGAATGACGAACGCGCCACCCATCTCGCGTACAAAGCCTGTCTCGGCGATTTTGTTGTGCCGCTGGTCTCCAAGCATTTCGGAAACATCGTAAAAAGCACGGGAGACGGGTTTTTTGCCCAGTTCGACAGTGTCGTCTCCGCCATGGAATGCGCCGTGGCCATTCAGGCCGACCTATCGGTTTTCCAGACGAAAAACGCGATCACGCCGGCCCTGCAATTCAGGCTTGGGGTAAGTTCCGGCGATGTCATTTCCGAGGAAGAGGACATCTATGGAAATGATGTCAATTTGGCCGCGCGGCTGCAGGAGCAAGCCCAGCCGGGCGCTATCTGTATAACCGCGGGGACCTACGAGCAAGTGTGCGCCAAGCTTGCCGCCCAGTTTGAAGATCTGGGCGATATCACCTTCAAGAACAGCGAGTCGCCAACACGGGTTTACGCCTGCTACCCAGAAGGCGTTGCCTTGTGGGCAAACAAGACCGCGATGGAGCGTATATGGCGGTATTCAAAATTCCTTTCGCAAATGAGCTCAGTCAAAATTATGGGCGCCGTCGCCCTGATTTTGACCGTCGCAATTGGCGTCTTTTTAGGTGCTCCTTATCTGAGTCATCCCTCTGTCCATAACGGAGTCTCGTCTTCTTCAGCGGTAACCCCAACCGCTGAAGTAAGGCAGCCCTCGATTGCCGTGCTCGCCTTCGAGGATAGATCGCAGTCGCCCGAAACACGCGCGCTCTCGCTCGGGATTGGGGACACCCTTGCGACGGTGCTAGCCGCGTCCCAGCGATTTTTCGTGATCGACCCGAAATCCAGTCTTGAATATTCATCCGCCTCGCCGTCGGTGAAAGATATTGCCCACCAGCTGAACGTTCGGTTCCTCCTGTTGGGGAGCATCAATCAGAAAGGCGAGAAAATTCGCGTTAACGCGCGATTGGTGGATATGGAGACGGGCCGTAACCACTGGGCTTACAGTGTCATCGTGGATGTAAACAAGGTCTTCGATATTGAAGACAGGATCGCGAACGAGGTAATCGCGGCGCTTTCGGAAGGGCCTCGCGCCCCGGCCGGAAAAGGCATCCGGGGTGGCACCAGGAATATAGCCGCCTACAGGCCGTTTCTAGAAGGCTGGCAGCTACTCAAGGCCAAACCAACTCCTGATTTCGATGCCGCGATTCCCCATTTTGAAAAAGCAATTCTAAACGACCCCAATTACGGTAATGCCCACGCCGCCCTCGCTGCCGCTTATGTAGCTAAAACGCAAAATTATTTTCCGAAAACGCTTGGAGAGAATAAGAAAGATATCAAATTTCGGGACGATATGCTCCCTAATATATGGCAGGCGCGGCAGGAATTTTTGAACAAGGCCAATATATATCTGACCCTGGCCTTAAGAGAACCAACGGCCTACGCTCACCGAATTTCCTCACAAATACATTTTTTGAAGGGTAATCACGAGGCCGCCGCGCGGGAAGCTAGAAACGCCTACTTAAGGGATCCGAACGATGCCGATAGCGCGGCTGAATACGGTATGTCGCTGATCTGGAACGGAGAAACAGAAGACAGTATCAAAGAGATTGAAAAAGCGATCCGCATCAATCCCAAAGGTAAGAATCTATACAGCGCCTATTTGGGAATTGCGAAGTTTGTTCTGAAGCAACATCGGACCTCCATGGCCGATTTAGAAGCAGCTTTGGACGTCGATCCTCAAAACGAACTTGTCATGATTCATTTGACTGCAGTTTACGGTCATTTGAACGAATTCGAAAAAGCGCGGAGTATCATGAATAGACTGGACAGAATTAGAGCATCACACGGCTCTTCGCGAATATACATTCAAAGAATTATACGCAAGTTACCCTACAAGCTTCAATCACATCGGCTGCACCTAGTGGCGGGGTTGCACAAAGCGGGCATGAAATACGGCATGGCGCACCGCACGGAAGATTGAGTTCCCCGATATCGGGCGCGCCGGTACCGCACTGATAGAACGAATAGCGGGGAAAATGTGCCCAAACTCACAGCATTCCACACCTGAAAAGACAATATTCGCGCCGCGTAACAACTTCTGAAGGAAGCGGCATGAAAGGCCTGCGTCAGGGCATTATTCAAGGCAGCGTCCAGGGTGGGTTGACGATCCTGATCGCGCCCCTGGTGATCGGCGCCTATATGTTTTCCATTCCCGGCCTCAGCGGATTTCCCTATGCCATTTTGCCGATCGCCTCTGCCGTGCTGGCGATTATTCTGTTTTGCAAGGGGCGGCCGAATAGTGGCGTGTTCGCGCTGGTCGCGCTCTATTTGTGTGGGGAAATTTTCACCGGTACTCCGCTCGATATTGTGTATTCGACATTCTATGTCAATGCGGTCTGGATGGCGTTCGGTTGTTTCGTCCTCGGCGTGGCGGCCACCCATAGCGGATTGGCCGACCGGCTGGCTAAGCGGGTGATGGCCCGCGCCGGAACCGGTTACGCGTCCCTGATCGTCGGGTTGGTTGTGGCCGGTTTCCTGTTATCCCTTCTTGTTCCAACCGCGCTTGCCCGAATTTTTCTGATCCTGCCCATCATTATCGCCCTTGCTGACGATCTTGGTTACCGGGCGCAAAGCCGTGGGCGAACCGGCCTTCTTTTTGCCGGGATCATTGGCGCCCTGGTACCGTCATACGCGATCCTGCCGGCGACGATCTCAGGCATCGTGCTGCAGGGATCGGCTGAAAAACTGTTCTCTATCAAATTTTCCTATGGCGATTACTTTATGGCCAATTTTCCCGCACTGGCCTTGCCCGCGACGATCGTCGCCGTTCTGCTTCTGATCTATCTTTTTCACGAGAAACCGTCTGTTCAGCCGCCAGCCGCACCATCAGGTCCCCTGACATCGCGTGAAATCTGGACCCTGGTCATTGCCGCCGGCGCGGTCGTCCTGTGGGCGACCGACCATGCCCATCGCCTGCCTGTCACCTGGATCGCCATCGGCGCCGCAACGCTTTGTTTGCTGCCTGCCATCGGACCGTTGCGCGATGTACCCGTGTTTCAGTTTATGCGCGCCCGCACCTGGGTAATGCTGATCGGCGTGGTGGGCGCTGTAACCTTGTTCAATATGACCGGGTGGGGCGACGCCGTTTCGGCCTCTGTGGTTGACGGGCTGACGTTTAGTCATGCGGCAAGCGGATCCAATTACGCCGTTCTCGTCTTGCTGGCCATGATCGTATCGGTCGTTTTCACTGTTCAGGCCGCCCCCGCGGTCTTTGCGACGCTGGCAAAAGACATGGGGCTGGCGACCGGCTGGCCCATCGAAGGCGTTCTCATGGCCCAGGTGGCGGCCTGGGTGTTCCTTATACTTCCCTACACCATCCCGGCGCTATTGATCGGTATGCGCACCTGCGGTTTGCGTTACCGCCACGTGCTGTCCTTCGCGATATTGTATTTTTTGATTGGCGTCATAGCGATCCTGCCACTTCAGTTCTGGTGGCTGCACCAGCTTGGCTATATTCCGTGAACTGCCCGGGCAATCAGTCCGGTCGGCCAGGCGGGTTAATTCCCTTCTTTCCCCGACACGCCGGCTTCATGGAACGTCGCCATCCCGGTATGACAGCTTATGGCTGCCTGCATGATCATCAGGGCCAGGGCTGCGCCCGAGCCTTCGCCCAACCGCATGTCGAGATCGAGCAACGGCCGCTTGCCGAGCATGTCGAGCAGGCGGCGGTGACCGGGTTCCGCCGACACATGGCCAACCACGCAATGATCGAGCGCCGAATTTTCCATGGCGTACAGCGAGGCCGCGGCCGCACAGCAGACATACCCGTCGAGAATGACTGGAATCCGCGCAAAACGCGCGGCGAGAATAGCGCCGGCGATGGCGGCGATTTCCCGGCCGCCAACGCAGCAGAGCGCCTCAAGCCCGTCATTTAACCCCGATCCGTGAAACGCAATCGCGTCGCGCACGACACGGATCTTGTTGGCAAGCGCATCGCCCGCAACACCGGTTCCGGGGCCAACCCAATGTTCCGCATCGCCGGCAAAAATCGCATGGCAAAGCGCCGCTGCCGATGTTGTATTGCCGATGCCCATTTCACCCAGACACAGAATATCCAGCCCGTCCTCGACCGCCGACAGGCCGACCGCCATGGCCCGAGCGCACTCGTCACCGGTCATTGCAGGTTCGCGTGCGAAATTGCGGGTGGGAGAATCCAGTTCGATTGGGAAGATTTTCAGATCCACGCCGGCACGTGCACAAAGCTGATTGATCGCCGCGCCCCCCTTGGTGAAATTTCCGACCATTTGCGCGGTAACGTCAGCGGGGAAGGCCGAGACCCCTTCGGCCGTGATGCCATGATTTCCGGCGAAAATGGCGACGCGGCATCGGTCGAGCGAGGGCGGATGATGCCCTTGCCAGGCGCAGACCAGTTCGACCAGTTCTTCAAGCCTGCCGAGGGACCCGGCCGGTTTGGTGAGTGTTGCGTCCCGCCGCGCTGCCTGCGCCACCGCGCTGTTGTCGGGCCCCGGGAGTTCGCGTAAGAGTGCGCGAACGTCTCCCATCGACTGAATTGAAATCATGACCGTTTTATCGACTGTGTCTGTTCACCGTCAGCACTAGGATGAACCCCGTGACAACGCAAGGGTGGAGTTATCGGCCCGACCCCAATGACTGAACCCGACAAATCCAATATCTGGATGGAATTGAAACTCTGCCTTGGTCTGCTGACCCGCCTGCCGGTCAGCGCGGATTCGAGCGTGCCCCCTTCCCTCATGGCGCGATCCAGCCGGTGGTTCCCCGTGGTCGGGGTGCTGGTGGGGCTGTTGTCCGCCTGTGCGCTTTTTCTCTGTCTATTGGCTGGATTGCCCAACACGGTGGCGGCCTTGATCGCGATAGGTTTGTCGATCCTGCTGACCGGGGCGCTGCATGAAGATGGTCTCGCCGATGTGGCGGACGGGTTCGGCGGCGGCGCCAGCCGTGAAGCCAAGCTGGACATCATGCGCGACAGCCGCGTCGGCGCTTATGGCGTGCTGGCCCTGATCCTGACCGTTGGACTGAAGGCTGCGCTCTTGGTCGCCCTCCTGAATAGGGGGGGTGGGGCTGCCGCGTTGGCGATGGTCGTCGCCGCCTCGACATCGCGGTTGACCCCGGTGCTTCTGATGAACCGCCTGCCCATGGCGCGCGGCGACGGCATGGCGGTAAATGCCGGCCGGCCCGATGACGCGAGCGTCCGGATAGCCTGCGGATTGGCCCTTGCCAGCCTGCTGGTCCTGACCGGCTGGCAGGCGATGTTGGTAACAATTATCGCCGTGTTGGCGGCCTGTTCCGCAATCGGTGCGTTCGCGCGGCGCCAGATCGGTGGGCAGACCGGCGATGTGCTGGGGGCCGGCCAGCAGGTGACAGAGATTTGTGTTCTGATCGGCCTCGTGGCGGTTGGACCATGACCCAGTCCACGACGACGCGCTGGTGGTGGATCCGTCACGCGCCGGTGATCAACCCTGACGGCGGGATATATGGGCAATCGGATCTGGAAGCAGACCTATCGAATGGCGACCAGTTCGGGCGCCTCGCGGAAATCCTGCCCGAGGACGCCGTCTGGGTAACGACAACATTACAGCGTGCCCGGGAAACCGCCAGAAAGCTGGCTGCCAGTGTCGCACCGGATCGAAAAATCACAGAAGACGACGGCTTGCGCGAACAGGCCTTCGGCGACTGGGAAGGCGCGCGCTGGGCCGATATCCCGGCCAGGGAAAGCGAAGCATACTGGCGGGATCCCGCCCGGACCCGCATGCCAAATGGTGAAAGCTTCACCGACGTCATCACCCGGGTCACCGCGACAGTGGAACGGCTGAATAGCAATCATAGCGGACGGAATATCATCGCCGTCACCCATGCGGGATCGATCCGGGCGGCCATCAGCCATGCCCTTGGCGGCGAACCGAAGGCCGCTCTTTCGTTCCAATTAACCCCTCTATCCCTGACCCGAATCGATGCCATCCACCGCGATGGCAAAATCTGGTGGCGTGTTTCGGGGGTCAATCTTTTTGGAAATCATTCCTAATACAAAGGGTCGCTGATATAGCCCCTTGGCAGAAGCGCTCATATACGATTAGGTAGGCTCCCAAGCCGGCGGAACAGGGAAATCGGTGCAAATCCGGTGCTGCCCCCGCAACTGTGAAAGGTTTGGCTGACGCGTGCCGGATGAAAACTCCGGCGACCACTGGGTTTCCGGGGCACCGGGAATTTGGGAAGGTGCGCCAGCCGGTCAGCCTCAGCCAGGAGACCTCTCCACCGGCATATTTTACGATGCGCTTAGTCACCTCGGGTGGAGGAGGAAGCGATTTCAGAACACGTGCCGGAAGGCGCGCCCCTGTTGCCGGTTACGCTGGTCTTGGGCGGCGCACGATCGGGTAAGAGCCAGTTCGCCGAAAACCTGATCGCCGCCGCCGGGCACGGCGCCTATATTGCCACCGCCGAAGCACGCGATACCGAGATGCGGGCGCGGATCGACAGGCATCAAAAGCGGCGCGGACAATCGTGGCACACCATCGAGGCCCCGCTCGATCTTGTCGAGGCCATAACCAGGGTGCAGGAAAAGGGTGCCCCCGTCCTGGTCGATTGCTTGACCCTCTGGCTGTCGAATTTAAGGGAGGCTGGCCGCGATATCGACGGCGAAACCGATAGCTTGCTGTCGTGTCTTTTGGGAATACGGTGTCCGGTGGTGATCGTTTCCAACGAAGTCGGTCAGGGTATCGTGCCGGTCAACGAACTCGCCCGCCGGTTCCGCGATCAAGCCGGCCTACTCAACCAGGCAGTCGCCGCAATAGCTGACCGCGTATTTTTCGTCACCGCGGGCATCCCCGTGCAGTTGAAGTAGGAGCAGCGCCATGGCCGCGAACAAAATCCCCGTCACCGTGATCACCGGCTTTCTTGGCGCCGGCAAGACCAGCCTGATCCGGCATCTGTTCACCCACGCGGGGAACCGGCGGCTCGCGCTGCTGATAAACGAGTTCGGCGAACTGGGCATCGACGGAGAAATCCTCAAGGCGTGCGGCGATGGGGCGTGCGGCGAGGACGATGTCATCGAACTGACCAATGGCTGTATCTGCTGCACCGTCGCCGATGATTTTCTCCCTACCCTCACGACGCTGCTGGATAGGGAGGAACCGCCCGACCACATCCTGATCGAGACATCGGGCCTTGCCCTGCCCAAACCGCTGGTGAAGGCTTTTCAGTGGCCCGAGGTCCGGTCGAGAACGACGGTCGACAGCGTGATCGCGGTGGTCGACGGGCCCGCTTTCCTGGCCGGCCTGTTTGCCAACGACCCGACGGCAGTGCAGCGACAACGCGAAAGCGATGAAATGCTGGATCACGATAGTCCCCTCGCAGAAGTATTCGACGATCAGCTTGCCTGTGCCGATATGGTGATTCTCAGCAAGGCCGATTTGATGAACGCTACAGCGATAGAGGAAACGAGGGCGCGGCTTCGGGCCGGCGCCGGCGCCAGCGTTCAGGTGATCGTTTCCGATCACGGCGCGCTGGACCCGGCGCTGGTCCTGGGATTGGGCGCCGCCGTGGAAGAGGTGATCGATGATCGCTGGTCGCGGCATGACGGGCTTGAAGAGCACGATCATGACGATTTCGAGAGCTTCGTGGTCGAGATTGATGCCGTCGACGATCCCACGCTGCTGTCCGCGCGAGCTCTTGGGGCGCTGGCCGTCGACGGCGTGCTGCGCATCAAGGGGATCGCCGCTGTCGCCGGCAAAGGCGCCAGGCTTGTGGTGCAGGGCGTTGGATCGCGGCTCGACCATTATTACGACCGGCCATGGCGGATGGACGAGGCGCGCGCCGGGCGGCTCGTCGTGATCGGGCTCGCCGGTTTTGACCGGGCGCGCGCCGAAGCCATACTGAAAGGCTGATGCACCTTCTCGTCACCACCTCGGGAGAGATTTCAGACGGTCAGGGCGCCGTCGATCTGGACCAATCGTCAGGTGACGTCGTCGTCCTGTCGGCCGCTGCGAGCGATCTAGCCGCCCTCAGCGCCGCGAGAGGACGTCTGCAGGGTTACGGTCCGTCGCTTCGATTCGCCAATTTGCTGCAGCTTGGCCACAACATGTCGGTCGATCTCTATCTGGAAAAAACCGTCGCCAAGGCGAAGCTGGTGGTCGTCCGCCTGCTTGGCGGCGTCGGCTACTGGCCCTACGGCGTCGAGCAGCTAAACATTCTTTGCCGCCAGAAAGGGATTCACCTTGCCATCCTGCCGGGCGACGACCAGCCGGATCCGGAGCTTGCGGACTCATCGACCCTGCCCCTCCAGGCGTGCCACCGGCTGTGGCAGTACTGCGTCCAGGGCGGCCCGGCCAATGCAGACCATTTCCTGTCCTATGCGGCATCCCTGCTGGGCGAAAGCGGCGATTGGCGCGAGCCCGTGCAACTGGTCCGCGCCGGGCTTTACTGGCCGGGCGAACCAGCGCCAACACTCGACCATGTTCGATCATTTTGGCCAGCGCGGGGCCCGGTCGCGCCGATCGTGTTCTATCGGGCTTTGCTGCAATCGGACGATTTAAAGCCGATCGATGCGCTGGTCGCCGCTCTTTTGGCACGTGGAATCAATCCACTCCCGATCTTTGTCTCCAGCCTGAAGGATGTCTTTTCCGCTGGCATAATTACGCGGGTTTTCGCCGAAACCCGCCCGGCAGTGATCCTGAACTGTACCGGCTTTGCGATTTCCACGCCGGGAAAAGCCAATGTCGCGGGACCGTTCAGTGCCGCCGATTGCGCGGTGCTGCAAATCATACTGTCGGGCGGCGACCGCGCAAGCTGGGAGAACGGAATGCGCGGATTGTCACCGCGCGATCTCGCCATGAACGTCGCCCTGCCGGAAGTGGACGGCAGGCTGATAAGTCGGGCGATTTCCTTCAAGGAAAGTACGGCCTTCGACAGCGAAACCGAGATTGCGGTGGTCAAGCATCAACCGATCGCCGATAGAGTCGGCTTCGTTGCCGATATGGCCTACCGCTGGGCGTTGCTGCGCCAAACCCCGGCCGCGGAAAGACGGGTGGCAATCATCCTTGCCAACTATCCCAACAAGGACGGAAGGCTCGGCAATGGGGTCGGGCTCGACACGCCTGCCGGGGTGATCGCCACCTTGGACCGGCTGAGAACCGACGGCTATTGCCTGTCGGACGCGTGTCCGGACTCCTCCGAAGCGCTGATGACAAAGCTGCTGGCCGGCCCCACCAATAAAGTGGGCAGTCGTCGCGGCGCGGTGACCTATAACCTGGATTCCTATTGGACCTATTTCGAAACACTGCCGGAAAGGGTTCGGCGACAAGTTGCGGAACGCTGGGGTGATCCGGCCGAGGACCCGTTTGTCCGAGACGGCCAGTTCATCTTGCCAGTCCACAAATTTGGTGGCGTGGTGATCGGCATTCAGCCGGCGCGCGGCTATAACGTCGACCCCTTAGCGACCTATCACGATCCCGATCTGGTCCCGCCCCATGGATATCTCGCCTTTTATGCCTGGCTTCGTGATGAATTCGATGTCCATGCCATCGTTCATTTTGGCAAGCATGGCAATCTGGAATGGCTGCCGGGTAAGGCGCT
The DNA here is from genome assembly GCA_027624735.1 of Pseudomonadota bacterium. Classification (GTDB taxonomy): domain Bacteria; phylum Pseudomonadota; class Alphaproteobacteria; order MPNO01; family UBA2964; genus JAQBTY01. Next base: position 10,519 of record JAQBTY010000009.1, read on the forward strand.
TGCCCTGTCAAATGAATGCATGCCGGAGATCGCGCTAGGGGCTATTCCCCATCTCTATCCCTTTATCGTCAATGATCCGGGCGAAGGCACGCAGGCCAAGCGCCGCGCCCAGGCGGTTATCATCGATCATCTGACCCCACCGCTGACCCGGGCCGAAAGCTATGGCCCGCTCAGGGATTTGGAACAGCTTGTCGATGAATATTACCAGGCGTCCGGCATGGACCCGCGGCGGCTGGCGCCGCTGGCGCGGGAAATCCTGTCGCTCAGCACTTCCATCGGGCTTGATATGGATGTGGGCATCGCGGACGGAGACGCTGACGATACGGCCCTCGGCAAGATCGACAATTATCTGTGCGAGTTGAAAGAACTTCAGATCCGCGACGGTCTGCATATCTTTGGCCGGTCACCCCATGACCGGCAGCTTACCGATTTGCTGGTGGCGCTTACCCGCCTGCCGCGTGATGACGGCAAAGGGGAAAGCGCCTCGCTGATCAGGGCGCTGGCCGCCGATCTCGGGCTCGACAAATTCGATCCCCTCGACTGCACACTCGGTGATCCCTGGTCCGGCGCAAAGCCCGATGCGCTCTCCGCCATCGACCATAGTCCCTGGCGCAGCGCCGGCGACACCGTGGAACGGCTGGAACTTCTCGCCGCCGCCCTGGTCAAGGGCGACCGGCAGCCCGCGGAGAGCTGGCCGCGTACCGCACAAGTTCTTTCCTATATCAAGGAGACGCTGCGGCCGATGGTGGAGGCGTGCGGAACCTTTGAGCTCGACGGGTTATTGACCGGGCTCGATGGAAGGTTTGTGGAGGCGGGCGCCAGCGGCGCCCCGACGCGGGGGCGGCTCGACGTGTTGCCCACCGGGCGGAATTTTTATTCGGTCGACAGCCGCGCGGTGCCCAGCCCGGTGGCCTGGCAGCTCGGATGGAAATCGGCGACGTTGCTGATCGAACGGCATTTTCAGGATCACGGTGCCTGGCCCAAACGCATCGCGCTCAGCGCCTGGGGCACCGCCAACATGCGAACCGGCGGTGACGATATCGCGCAAGCCCTGGCGCTGATGGGGGTGAAACCCGCCTGGGACAATCAGACCAACCGCGTCACCGGGTTCGAGATCATTCCGTCATCGGTTCTTGGCCGGCCGCGTGTCGACGTGGTGTTCCGGGTCTCGGGCTTCTTCCGCGATGCCTTCCCGTTCCAGATCGATCTGATCGATTCCGCCGCCCGCGCGGTCGCGGCGCTGGACGAAGACGGTGCGGTCAATCCCCTGGCGGCCCAGGTCGCCCGGGATTCCGAGGTCATGCGCGCCGCCGGGATCGGGGAAGCGGATGCGGCGCGGCGGGCGGGCTACCGCGTGTTCGGGTCCAAGCCGGGCGCATACGGCGCCGGGCTTCAGACGCTCATCGACGAAAGATGCTGGGAAACCGATGAACATCTGGCTGACGCCTATTTAGCCTGGGGTGGGTACGCCTATGGCGATGGTAGCGAAGGCCTGCCGGCCCATGATTTGTTTGCCGCGCGGCTGAAGAATGTCGAAATCGTGGTTCACAATCAGGACAATCGGGAACACGATCTGCTCGACAGCGACGATTACTACCAGTTCGAAGGCGGGCTGGCCGCTACCATCCGGCACCTGTCAGGCAGCCAACCGACGCTCTATCACAACGATCACAGCCGCCCCGAGACACCCAGGATCCGGACGCTGGAAGATGAGTTAGCCCGCATCGTTCGGGCCCGCGCGGCCAATCCGAAATGGATTAAGTCGGTCATGCGGCACGGGTACAAGGGAGCGTTCGAGATCGCGGCGACGGTGGATTATCTGTTTGCCTTTGCCGCCACCGCCCGCGTGGTGAAGGACCACCATTTTGACCTGGTCTTCGATGCCTATCTGGGCGACGAGGACGTGCGCGACTTTATCGCCCGCAGCAATGCTCCCGCGCTGAAGGAAATCGCCGAGCGGTTCCGCGAAGCGATCGACCGCAATTTCTGGCATCCGCGATCCAACACCGCGATCGAACTTCTCAACAATCTGGCAGGAGAGAGAGCGCCATGGCAGAGCCCGTAGACCAGGCGGATGAAAACGCCGCCGCCAACGAAAAACGCCGCCGCCACAAGGAAGCCAAGGACCGTATCCTGGCAAAAAAGACCCGTACCGGCGGGCTGCTCATCGTCCATACCGGCAAGGGCAAGGGTAAGACGACAGCAGCGATGGGCATGATCATGCGGTGCATCGGCCATGGCATGAAGGTCGGTATCGTCCAGTTCGTCAAAGGCAGGTGGGAGACCGGCGAGCGCACGGTGCTCGATCACTTTCCCGACCAGATCGATATCGCGGTGATGGGCGAGGGCTTCACCTGGGAAACCCAGGATCGTGGCCGCGACATCGCGGCGGCTCAAAAGGCATGGCAACGCGGCAAGGAAATGATCGCGTCGGGCAAGTACGGCTTTGTGCTGCTGGACGAGATCAACATCGTGCTGCGCTACGACTATCTGCCCATAGACGAGATCGTGGCGGTGCTCAAACAAAAGCCGGAGACCGTGCATGTCGCCTGCACCGGCCGGAACGCCAAGAAGGAATTGATCGAAGCCGCCGATCTGGTCACCGAAATGACAGAAATCAAACATCACTTTCGCGCCGGCTACAAAGCGCAGAGCGGCATCGAGTTCTGATCATGGTGGCGCGCGCCCTGATGTTTCAGGGGACAGGATCCGATGTGGGAAAATCGCTGCTGGTGGCGGGCCTGTGCCGGGCACTGGTGCGGCGGGGTATGCGCGTCCTGCCGTTCAAGCCGCAGAACATGTCGAACAACGCCGCCGTCGCGGGCGAGGGCTTTGAGATCGGCCGCGCTCAGGCGCTGCAGGCCCGGGCCTCCAAGGTCGACCCGACGATCCATATGAACCCGGTCCTGCTGAAACCGCAATCGGATGTCGGCGCCCAGCTTATCGTCCAAGGAAAAGTAAGCGGTAACTATGACGCCCGCGCCTATCAGGCGATCAAGGGCGCGCTGCTGCCAACGGTGCTCGACTCCTTTGACCGGCTATGTGGCGATGCCGACATGGTGCTGGTGGAAGGCGCCGGCAGCGCGTCGGAAATCAATTTGCGCGACGGCGATATCGCCAATATGGGATTTGCCGTTGCGACGGGCACGCCGGTGGTCCTGATCGGCGATATCGACCGCGGCGGGGTCATCGCCAGCATCGCCGGCACTTACGCCCTGTTGCCGGATTCGGAGAAAGCCCTGCTCAAGGGATATATAGTCAACAAGTTCCGCGGCGATGTAAGCCTGTTCGACAGCGCCATCCAGATGCTGGCGGCGAGAACCGGCCTCTCCTGCTTAGGCATCGTGCCTTATTTAACAGCGGCGCGGGCCTTGCCCGCCGAAGACAGCCTCGCGCTCGGAACTACTGAAACGCAAGCCAAACAGGGCGCCATCCGTATCGCGGTGCCCCGGCTGCGTCATATCGCCAATTTCGATGATCTCGACCCACTGATAGCGGAGCCGGACGTGTCCGTGACCATGGTTCCGCCGGGCAAGCCGCTGCCGGGCGATGCCGATCTGGTGATCCTGCCCGGCACCAAGGCGACGATCCCGGCCATGGCTCATTTCCGGGACCAGGGCTGGGATATCGACCTTCTGGCGCATCACCGGCGCGGCGGCCATATCCTGGGTCTGTGCGGCGGGTACCAGATGCTCGGCCGGACCATCGCCGACCCCGAGGGGCTGGAGGGGCGGCCAGGCAGGATCGACGGCCTGCGCCTGCTGGATATCGACACAGTCCTTGCGGCGCCCAAGACACTATCGCCCGTCTCCGGGCAGGCGTCGGGCGGGCTCGGGCCCATTTCGGGTTACGAGATGCACATGGGCCGGACCACCGGTCCCGGCACGGCAAAACCTTTCCTGACCATCAATGGGCGGCCCGATGGGGCGGTGGCGGAAAGCGGCGCGGTGGCCGGTTGTTACGTGCACGGGCTGTTTGCCGCCGATGCTTTCCGCCACCGTTTTCTCAACCGTATCCGGGCGCGCGAGGCCGGGCTGGCCGATTTTACCGCGCATGTGGACAACGCCCTGGACGAGATCGCCGAAGGACTGGAGGCTTCCCTTGATATCGACGGCCTTCTGGCGATTGCCGCTACACCGGAATACCGGCGATGACCGCGCTGCCCATGACCAGCAGAAACAGGAGTACGCAGGCGCGCACAAATACGCCAAGTGCCGCGGCGATATCGGATGGTTCGGCGTCACGGTCCCCGCCGATCCAGGGTTCCTCGGCGATGGCGTCGCTGTATTCGCGCGGCCCCGACAGGCGAATGCCGAGCACGCCGGCCATGGCTGCTTCGGGATATCCCGCATTGACCGACCGGTGGTGTTTCGCATCCGCCAGTATCGTGCGCAGTCCGCTAGCCACGGACATCCGCGTCATGAAAAGCGCCGCCAGGGCGATCAGCGGCGCGGCAATCCGTGCCGGGACGAAATTGGCCATATCGTCCATGCGCGCCGCGATGCGTCCGAAATGAAGATATTTTTCGCTCCGGTGGCCAATCATGCTGTCGGCGGTATTCAACGCCTTGTAGGCGAGTATGCCGGGCAGGCCGAACAGCGCCGCCCAGAAAACCGGCGCGACGACCCCATCGGAGAAGTTCTCCGCAAGCGATTCGATGGCGCCCCGCGACACGCCGCTTTCGTCAAGCGCCGCTGTCTTGCGACCGACAATGCGTGCTACCGCGTCGCGCCCCGCCGCTATCCCACCGGATTCAAGCGCCGCCGCCACATCGTGAACATGCAGATACAGGCTACGCTGCGCGATCATCACGGACATCAGAACCGCCTCAACGATCCAGCCATAGGTGATTTGGTGCAGCATTGTCTCAATGACCATGCCGACCGCCCCACTAATACCGATCACCGTGACCACGGCGAACCCGCCGCGAACCAGGCGGGAAAAGTCAGAAATGTCGGGCCGGTTCCAGGCCCGGTCGAGGACATCGATCAATCGCCCCATCAACGCGACCGGATGCGGAACCCGGCGATAGAGCCAGTCCGGATCGCCTGTCAGGGCATCGCACAACAGGGCGAGGGCCGCCGTGGATAAAGGAAGCGGGGGGATCATTTCAAACCTGAATTATGGTAGAGACAGTTTAACGGATGGGAGACAATGGGAAATACCGGAATCATGATCTGCGGGCACGGCAGCCGCAGTATGGCGGCAGTCGAGGAATTTCGTGGGCTGGCGAGCCGGATTGCCCGGCGCTATCCGGACGATCCGGTTGAATTCGGGTTCCTTGAGTTCGCCCAGCCAATCATTCGCGACGGTCTCGACGCGCTGATCGACAGAGGGGCGTCGCATATTCTGGCCGTCCCCGGCATGCTGTTCGCGGCCGGACATGTCAAGAACGACATCTCCTCGGTTCTGAATTGTTACGCCGCGGCGCGAAACGGCGACGGTACGGAAGTCAAGATCGAGTTTGCCCGCGATCTCGGCATCGATCCAAAAATGCTGGCCGCCGCAAAGGCGCGTATCGAACAGGCCGAAGAAACCGCGCCGGCCGGCATCAGCCGTGAGGAAACCTTGCTCATGGTGGTCGGACGCGGTACGTCGGATCCGGATGCCAACGGCAATATCGCCAAAATCAGCCGTATGCTGGGCGAAGGCATGGGTTTCGGCTGGTCGGAGACCAGTTATTCCGGGGTTACCTTTCCGCTGGTGGCGCCGGGACTGGAACATGCGGTCAGGCTTGGGTATCGCCGGATCATCGTTTTTCCTTATTTCCTGTTCACCGGCATCCTGGTTGAGCGGATATATACGATTACCGACCAGATCGCCGCCCAAAACCCAGGGACCGAATTCATCAAAGCAGCGTACCTTGGCGCCCACGAACTGGTCGTCGACACCTTCGTTGACCGGCTCAATGGCATCGCGACCGGTGACAACAATATGAACTGCCTGACCTGCCTGTATCGCGAACAAGTCGTTGGCTTCGAAGCCAGGGTCGGCCAGGCGCAGCACAGCCATCATCACCACGTCGAAGGGATCGGCGCCGGCGATCAGGCGCACCCCGATCACGACCACCCGCATACGCACCCGGCCCATCCCCACGCCGATCACCCGCACGGGCCCGGCAAACGCAATCCCGCCAGCGCCTGACGGCAGGAAATGACAGGCGTGGATTACCTGAAAGACCCGGATGAAATTTATCGCGCATCCTTCGCCGCCATTCGCGACGCCGTGGATCTGGGGGATGTGCCGGTATCGCTGCAACCGCTTGTGATCAGGCTGGTCCATGCCTGCGGCCGGCCGGAGATCGTAAAGGCGCTGCACTGGTCGGGCGATCCCGTGACCGCGGCTCATGAGGCGTTAAAGCGTGGCGCGCCGGTGCTGGTGGATGCCACCATGGTCGCCGCCGGCATCATGCGCGCAGGCCTGCCCAATGAGAACCAGATCATCTGTACCCTCACGGATGACCGCGCCTATGCGGGCGCGAAACGCCTGGCCACGACGCGGTCATCGGCGGCAGTGGATCTGTGGTTGCCATCCCTCGCCGGCGCCGTGATCGCCCTCGGCAATGCGCCGACCGCCCTGTTCCGGCTGCTGGAGCTGCTTACGCTGCCGCAAACACCGCGCCCGGCTGCTATTTTCGCCTTCCCTGTCGGGTTTATCGGCGCCGCGGAATCAAAACAAGCGCTGATCGACGCCAGGTTGGACGTGCCGTATATGACGCTTGCCGGGCGCGAAGGGGGCAGCGCCTTTGCCGCCGCGGCCATCAACGCGGTCCTCCGAGGCGCCGGCTGATGGCGGATACACCCTGGCTCAGCATCATCGGTATCGGCGACGACGGGCTTGATGGGCTCAGCCCAGTTACGCGCTCGGTTCTGAATTCTGCTGAGATTGTCTTTGGCGGCAGGCGGCACCTGGCGGCACTGGGCGATGATGCGCGTGAACACATCGAATGGCTGACACCCTTCGCGGAATCCGTCGAAATTCTGACACGATATCAGGGACGCGCCGTCGCCGTGCTGGCCACCGGCGATCCCATGTGGTTTGGCGCCGGATCGACCCTGGTCAGAACCATTCCATTATCCGAAATGCGGATCATACCCGCACCAAGCGCCTTTTCACTCGCTGCCGCGCGGCTCGGGTGGCCGCTCGATGAGGTCGATTGCCTGACCGTGCATGGGCGGCCGATGGAATCCGTTCTGCCCTTTATCGTGCCCGGCGCAAAGCTGTTGATTTATGGTCATGACGGCGAGACCCCTAAAAAACTCGCCGCCTTATTACGGGAACGGGGGTTTGGCGATAGCGACATGATCGCCCTGTCACATCTGGGCGGGGCCGAGGAAGCGGTGTGTCGCGCGACGGCCTTGAACTGGGCGGAAGCGGTACCAAGCCTGACCACTTTGGCAATCGCCTGCGTCGCGGCGGCCGACGCGACCATTCTGTCGACCGCGCCGGGCCTGCCGGACGAGGCCTATCTCCATGATGGTCAGCTCACCAAGCGGGAGGTCCGCGCGGCAACGCTGGCGGCGCTGGCCCCCTTGCGCAACCAACTCCTGTGGGACGTCGGCGCCGGATGCGGCTCCATCGGAATTGAATGGTGCCGCGCCGCGAAAGGCGCGCGGGCCTGCGCCTTTGAGTCCGATCCCAGCCGCCTGGATATGATACGCGCCAATGCGCTCGCGCTTGGCGTGCCCGATCTCGACATTGTCGAAGGCCAAGCGCCTGACATCCTGACGGGCCGGCCAGGTCCTGACGCCATCTTCATCGGCGGCGGGCTGTCGGCGGACGGCATGGTGGACAGGTGCTGGGCCGCCTTGAAACCGGGCGGGCGGCTGGTCGCGAACGCGGTGACAATCGAAGGGGAACAACGGCTTGCCGCCGCCCACCAATCGCTGGGCGGTGAGCTGATCCGCCTCGCCATATCCCGCGCTGGTCCGGTGGGTGATTTCACCGGCTGGCGACCCTTGATGCCGGTGACGCAGCTGCGCGTGAGCAAATCATGAGCGCGCCCGGGCGCATTTGGGGCGTCGGCGTCGGGCCGGGCGATCCGGAACTGCTGACGCTGAAAGCGCACCGCATCATCACCACGGCGGATACGATCGCCTATCCGGCGCCCAATGAGGGCGATAGCCTCGCCCGTTCCATTGTCGCGGAATTCCTGCCTGGCGGGCAGGAGGAAATCGTCATCCGAATCTCCATGGACCCCAAGATGTTTCCGCCAGAGGATGTCTATGCCAAAGCCGCGGAGCAAATCGGCGCGCACGCCGCCGCCGGCAAATCGGTCGCCATCCTGTGTGAAGGCGATCCGTTTTTTTTCGGCTCCTTCATGTATCTGTTCGAAAAACTATCGGACCGGTGGGATATGGAAATCGTTCCGGGCGTCAGTTCGATGATGGCCAGCGCCGCCGCCCTTCAAATCCCGCTGGCCGCACGCAACGACGTCATCAGCGTCATCCCGGCAACGCTGGACGAGGACGCAATCGCCGCCCGCCTGGCCACCGCCGACACCGCCGTTTTTATCAAGGTCGGCCGGCATCTCGCCAAAGTGCGCAAGGTGCTCGAGGCTGCTGGTCTGGTACAGCATGCGCATTATATCGAACGCGCCACCATGACAGCGGAACGGAAGATGCCGCTCGCCCATATGCGGGATACCAATGCGCCGTATTTTTCAATGGTACTGGTTCATCGCCGGGGAAGCGCCCTGTGACCGCTTTCACCGATGCGGTCTTCATTGCCCTGACCGAAGAGGGTGCTGCGCTGGCACGGCGCCTGTCGACGACGCTCCCGGGCTCGCAGGTTCACGGGCTGGACGGGCGCGTCCCGGATGCCGACCGGCTTTTCGCCAGCACGCTGGACCATCTGCGTCTGCTGTATGGCGAAGGGCGTCCCCTCATCGGAATGTTCTCGACGGCGATCATGATCCGGGCCATCGCCGCTGACATTCAGGCGAAAGGCGAAGCGCCGCCGGTGCTGTGCATTGCCGAAGATGGCAGCGCCATCGTGCCTCTTCTCGGTGGGCATCGCGGTGCCAACGAGCTGGCGCGCGAATTCGGGGCAGTGCTCGACACCGTTCCGGCGATCACCACCGCGGGCGATGCCCGGCTTGGCGTCGCGCTCGATAATCCGCCGCCAGGCTGGAGTATATCCGGACAGGCGGCGGCCAGGGGCGTGATGGCTTCCCTTCTTGCCGGCGATTCGGTGAGCCTCGTCAATGATCTGCCGGCGACGATTGACACCGGCTGGCTGACGGGCGGCGGAATCAAATTCTGTGACAGCGGCACATCGTTTTCTGTCCATCTGACGGAAAAAACGCAACCCGCCGCCGAAAACACTCTGTGCCTGCACCCAGAAACGCTGGTGCTCGGCATCGGTTGCGAGAGGGGGATCGATGCAGAAGAATTGTCTGGCCTGGTGATGGAGGTCTTGGCGGAATCCGGTTTGGCGGCGGAATCCATCGCCTGCATCGCCACCATCGACCTCAAGGAGGACGAAGCGGCGATTCTCACCCTCGCCCACCGGATGAACCTGCCGCTCAGATTGTTCCCTGCCGACCAACTTGAACAGGAGACGCCGCGCCTCGCGACCCCGTCGGAGACCGTTTTTAAAGCGGTCGGGTGTCACGGTGTAGCCGAAGCCGCCGCCCTGGCCAGTGCCGGGCGTGAGGCCGCGCTAGCCGTCGCCAAGCGAAAATCGCGGCGCGCGACGGTTGCCATCGCCCGATCCGATACCGTTGTCGATCCCGGCGCCGCCGGCCGCGCCCCGGGTCTGCTGTCGATCATCGGCATCGGACCGGGGAAAAGCGGCTGGCGCGCACCGGACGCAACCGATGCCATCGCCCGCGCCACCGATATCGTCGCCTATCGGCTCTACATCGATCTGCTGGGCGATTTGACCCGCGGTAAAGAACTGCACGGCTACGAGCTGGGGCAGGAGAGGGATCGGTGCGCCGAGGCATTGAATCTCGCCGCGTCCGGCCGGCGAGTTGCGCTCGTCTCCAGCGGCGATGCGGGGATCTATGCCATGGCGAGCCTCGTCTTCGAACTGGTGGATACGGGCGACAATCCGGAATGGCGCCGGCTCGCGATCGACATGGTGCCCGGTATTTCCGCGCTACAGGCGCTCGCCGCCAGGGGTGGGGCGCCGCTGGGGCATGATTTCTGCGCGATCTCGCTGTCCGATCTGTTGACGCCCTGGCCGGTCATCGAGAAACGGCTGCAGGCGGCGGCCCAGGGTGACTTCGTTGTCGCGCTGTATAATCCGGTATCGAAACGGCGCACCGAACAGTTCCTGAAAGCGCGGGAGATTCTGCTGCGATCGCGCCCGTCGGACACCCCGGTCCTGCTGGGACGCAATCTTGGCCGCCCAGGTGAAAAGGTAGAAATTATTACGCTGCAGGAACTGGAGTCCGGTCGGGTCGATATGCTGACGACGGTCATCGTGGGCAGCAATACCACGCGTCATATAAACAGTGGCGGCAAAGGGCGTATCTACACACCGCGTGGTTACCTTACCAAGGGATCTGAACCATGATTGTCCATTTCATCGGCGCCGGTCCGGGGGCCGCGGATTTGATTACGGTGCGCGGTCTGCGTCTGATCGAAGCCTGCCCGGTCTGCCTTTACGCCGGATCGCTGGTACCGGCCGAGATCGTCGCGGCCGCGCCGGCGGGGGCGACGGTGATCGACACCGCGCCCCTGCATCTCGACGAAATCATCGCCGAAATGGCGGCCGCGCAGGCTGAGGGCAGGGACGTCGCGCGGGTTCATTCAGGCGATCCGTCGCTCTATGGCGCTATCGCCGAGCAGATGCGCCGGCTGGATGCGCTGGGTATCGCCTATGACATTACGCCGGGCGTCCCGGCCTTCGCCGGCGCGGCGGCGCTGCTTGGCCGCGAACTGACGCTGCCCGGTATCTCCCAGACACTTATCGTGACCCGTACCGACGGCAAGGCGTCGCCGATGCCGGCGGGCGAAGATCTGGCAACCCTGGGGCAGAGCGGCGCGACCATGGCAATCCACCTATCGGTGCGCAATCTGGCCAAAGTCTCGCGTGAACTGACGCCGCATTATGGCGCCGACTGTCCTGTTGTTGTGGTTTTTCGCGCGACCTGGCCCGATGAAATGGTGATCCGGGGCACACTGGCCGATATTCGTGAGAAAGTGCGTGCGGCAAAAATCACCCGCACCGCGCTGATCTTCGTCGGACGCGTGTTCGCGGACAATGACTTCGACGACAGCAGGCTATACGCCGCCGACCACCGGCATATCCTGAGACCGCGGTAGGCTGTTCATTAGAGCGGGATGAGTTTAAGTCGGACCGGCCTTGCGCCAGAGACAAACAGCCTGTTTCCTTGCAATGTATCGGTTGGCAACAGGTAAATCGCAGAAGGCGTTTGCCATTGTCGCACCTTGTCTGCCCCAAAAAATTCTGTCATCCCGGCCTTGAGCCGGGACCCATGGGATCTCGCCGTGTTATGGGTCCCGGCTCGCGCTTCGCTTGGCCGGGATGACAATTAAGTTTTATCGCGCAGGCTGATGCGAGGTCTTCGGCCACCAAACAAAAATTTAGCCGGACTGCAGTGGATCAAGTCCGAGGATGACGAAGTAGGGTCAGGGGGCCTTTGCCACGTGACTACACTTAAAGTCATCCCGCTCTAAAAAGGGGTAAAATCGCGTTTTCGAAAAACAACCCCATGCAATACGGAAATTTGACGCCCTTTCGCGATCCTTCACCCTGCGGAAATCTTGCCCCGCCCCGGCAAGAATCATCAGCGTACAGGGTTAATTTCTGATGGAATCGTGCATTGCATGGGGTTGTTTTTCGAAAATGCGATTTTCGACCTAATCCGCACCGGCGGATAGAGCCTATCTCGCGCCGAGACGCTGCCAGAATGTCCCCGACAGCCAACCAAGGGCACACCAGAAGATCGCCGCCGTCACCAGGGAGGCCGCGACGAAGTGGCCGGCGAGTTCCGGGGGAACCGGGCCGCCGATCCGTGCCGGCTGCGGCGCGCCCATCAGGTGCGGTAAGGCCATGATGACGATTCCGCCAACCACCCAGAACGCCCCATGCCGAAAAATCAGCATCCACAGGCCCACGGCGGTTGCGGCAACGCACAGCAACCACCAACCCTGGCGCGCACCGAGCTCCGCCGCCATCGCGCCCGGAACCTCGGGCGGCAGACCGAGCGCCGGCGCCAGATTGATCACGGCAAAACCGGCAATTCCCCAAAGTACGCCAGTACGGCCATCCACGTTCCGACCGGATAGGGCAATGCAGGCGACCAGGATCAGCGCAAAACCGATCCCGGCGATAATATTGGCGAGGGTCGAATAGAGCGTCCGTTCCAATCCATCGGCAGGCGCCCAGACGTTGTTTTCCGCTGGAGGCATTTCCGTTGCCTGCGCCAGGAGCAGAAGGGAGTTCGGCCCATTGTCGAGAACGCCGTGTTTATGCCCGCCGGGCGCGCCCTTTGATTCATACTCCTCGGCATGGTGGATGATCGGCGCGGTGGTGAATTGCTGAACGACGGAAATACCCAGGCCACCCAGAAATCCGGCCAGCAGCGCCGTGATCAGAATGCGTCGAAACATGGCGTAACTGGATCAGTGGCAGGGAAAGGCGAAGCTGTGGCGGCTGTCGTGCGCGGCATTATGGATGGTATCGGAATGGGCAAGACCGATCCCGAGCACAAGGAACGCGCCGAGCAGGATCGCCGATAGCGCTGGAATAACGGCGGAAGACGATTCAGTCCGCGCGAAAGTCTGACTTGTTTGGTCCATTTAACATTCCCCCGGTTGGCACGAATTCCAATCAGAATTCTATGGCATAGGTGGCGATCGTGCCAAGTGTCTCAATGATTATACCGGCTTCCTCAGTGATCTTCCAGCCGGTGCTGGCTGAAAAACCAGAATCGGCGACATAAAGAAGGATGTCATTGAAAAAACCGCCTTATGGCATGCCTTGCCGTTGCGATGTCGGTGTACAGGTTTCCCGGCGGCACGGGTGGACGATCTATCATGACGACAGGAATGCCAAGTGCCCGCGCCGCGTGGAGCTTGGCGATTGTCGCCTGGCCGCCGCTGTTCTTGCTGACGAGTGCGTCGATATGCCAATCGCTCAGGAGCGCCGTCTCGGCGGCCAGGTCGAATGGGCCACGGCTGGTAAGGTGATGGTGTTGCGCCAGAACCGCCGGCACATTTGATGGATCGACGCTGCGCACCAGAAACCAGATAGTAGACAAAGGAGCGAAAGCGGCAATATCGCCGAGACCGCTGCTCAGAAACACCCGGCCAAACCGCCCATCAATGATCCGCGCCGCGTCAGATGCCGTCGCGGCGTGAAGCCAGGGGGCATCCGAGGGTTCGTCCCAGGCCGGCCGCAGGAACTTGAACAGGGGAACCCCAGCCAGCGCGGCGGCGGCGCGCGCGTTCGCCGCCATTTGTGCCGCAAAGGGATGGGTAACATCGACGATCGCGGAAATGCCGGTTTCGCGAACATAGGACATCAGCCCGTCCACGCCGCCAAAGCCGCCGACGCGCAACGCGCAATCGGGCAGCGTCGGTGTACGGGTCCGGCCCGCCAATGAGTAGATCACATCGAATTTGCCTGCCAGGCATCGAGCGAATGTCACGGCTTCCGCCGTGCCGCCGAGCATCAGGATTGTAGTCATGGCGCGGCGAACGGGGCGCGGCCCGCCAAATCACCGCGCCTGTCATAAACCAGGATTTCCACATCGAAGGCATCGTCCGCGAGCTTCAGACATTCGGTGCGGGCCGCCGCCGCGACCGCATCGCCGATGGCGACGCCATCTTTCCGGGCACGCAGGAGCGCCGCGCCGGCGCTTGTTTCCGCGGCGATCGCCCCGGCGGCCTCGGCGCTGGCGCCGGCCCGTTCAGCGAGAGAGGCAAGGAATCCGGTATCGACCTGCGACCGCTTGGAATGGAGATCCATATGACCGGCCGCGAGCTTTGACAGCTTGCCGAACCCACCGGCGATGGTAAGGCGCGGGATCGGATGATGGCGCAAATATTTGAGCGTCCCGCCGACAAAATCGCCCATATCGAGCAAGGCAATGAGAGGCAGCCCGTAAAGCGCCGCCACGGCTTTTTCCGAGGTTGATCCGGTCGAGGCGGCGACATGGGACAAATTTGCCGCGCGGGCGACATCGACCCCGCGATGGATCGAATGGATCCACGCCGAACAGGAATAGGGTACGACAATGCCGGTGGTGCCAAGGATGGAAAGCCCGCCGATGATGCCAAGCCGCGCGTTCCAGGTTTTTTTGGCGAGAGCCACGCCGTTTTCAACGGAAATCGTCACCTCGACATCCTCTCCGCCCCCGTGCGCCCGGCGCGCTTCGGCAATATTGTCGACAATCATCCGGCGAGGCGCCGGATTGATGGCTGGTTCACCGACCTCAAGCGGAAGACCGGGCAGCGTCACCGTGCCGACGCCGTCGCCCGCCCGGAATGTTACACCGCTGCCGGGTGCGGCAAACCGCACAACAACCTCGATCAGCGCGCCATGGGTGACATCGGGGTCATCGCCGGCATCCTTGACGATCGCCGCCCGCGCCTGACCGTTCTCAAGCGCCGAAGCAGCCAGGTCAAAGCGGGGGCGTTTACCCTTGGGAAGAACAATCTCGACGGGATCTGGAAACCGCCCTGTCACCAACCCGCAATAGGCCGCCCGCGCCGCCGCCGTCGCACAGGCGCCGGTGGTCCAGCCGAATTTAAGCCGGCGGTCTTCGCCTGGCGGAATATCAAATGTTTCGGACACGGCCGATTTGTAATACCTAAAGGTGCCTGTCTGTTGGACAGATTATCGCATGGGCGCCATAAGACCACGACATGATTAATCCCGACCTGTTTCCTGACTTTCTTCCCGGAACCGTATGGCTGGCCGGCGCCGGGCCGGGCGATCCGTCGCTGCTGACCTTGCTGGCTCACCACGGCCTGGAACGCGCCGACATCGTGATCTATGACGCGCTGGTGGACGAACGTATCCTTGCGATGGCCAACAGCGCGGCCACCTGTGAATACGCCGGCAAGCGCGGCGGTCAACCGTCCGTAAAACAGGCGGATATTTCAGATCGGCTGGTTGCCCTGGCGCGGGACGGCAAACGGGTGCTGCGGCTCAAGGGCGGCGATCCGTTTGTTTTCGGCCGCGGCGCTCAGGAATGCGAAGCCCTGCTGGCCGCCGGCGTCAATTTTCGCATCGTGCCGGGGATCACCGCCGGCATTGGCGGTCTGGCCTATGCCGGGATCCCGGTGACCAGCCGTGACACCAACGCGGCCGTCACCTTCATCACCGGACATACCTCGGGCGGCGACATTCCGGACAGCCTCGACTGGGAAAGCCTGTCAAAGGGATCGCCCGTTCTGGTGATCTACATGGGAAGCCGGCATCTGGCGCGGATCAGCGAACGGCTTATGGCGGCCGGCAGACCATCGAATGAGCCGGTCGCCCTGATCAGCAAGGCAACGACACCGGATCAAAAGACGGTGACGACCACGCTGCGCGACTGCGTGGCGCACCTGAAGGAACACGATTTGCAGCCACCCATGCTGATCGTTGTCGGCCCGACAGTCGCCTACGGCGAGAAATTCAACGGGCGGGCCATATGAATAAAGGTATCGTGCTTGCCGCGCCGTCGTCGGGCTGCGGCAAGACGGTGATCACGCTGGCGCTCTTGCGGGCGCTCAGGCGCGCAGGCATGCGACCCGGATCCCTAAAGATCGGACCGGACTATATCGATCCGGGTTTTCACCGCGCCGCATCGGGCGGAGAATGCCGCACCTACGATCCCTGGGCCATGCGCCGCGAAACCCTCGACGATCAAATCGCCCCTGTCGCGGCGCAATGTGACGTCGTCATCGCCGAGGGGGTGACCGGCCTGTTCGATGGCGCGGCGGACGGGACCGGCAGCACGGCCAATGCCGCAAACCGGCTGGGCTGGCCAATCGTGCTGATCGCCGACGTGCGCGGGCAGGGGGCCTCGGTCGCCGCGCTGGTCGAAGGGTTTGCCCGCCACCGCGACGATACAAAGATCGCCGCCGTCATCTTCAACCGGGTGGGGAGCAGCCGCCACCGCGATATCCTCAGCGCAGCGATGGCGCCAACCGGCATCCCCATACTGGGCATGATCCCCCGCGACCCGGAGCTTGCCTTGCCCGACCGGCATCTTGGCCTGATCCAGGCGGAGGAGCAGCCCGAGCTCAACCAGCAGATCGACCGGGCCGCCGGACTGATAGAAGCAGAAATTGATTTGAACGCGCTTCTGGACTATGCCGCGCCGATCGCCCCGGCCATGGATCACGGCGGGTCGGTTCCCGTACCGCCGCTGGGACAACGCATTGCCGTTGCGCGGGATGACGCGTTTTCTTTTGTCTATCCGCATGTGCTGGACGGGTGGCGCCGGGCGGGGGCCGCTATTTCCTTTTTCTCTCCCCTTGCCGACGATGCGCCGGTTGCCGGGTCCGATGCCGTCTACCTGCCGGGGGGCTATCCTGAACTTCATGCGGAGAAGCTCAGCCGGAGCAATATATTTCTCAATGGCCTGCGCAAGGCGGCGGCCGAAGAGGCGACGATTTACGGCGAATGCGGCGGCTTCATGGTGCTCGGTGACAGCCTCACCGACCGGGACGGTCAGCGCTTTGACATGGCCGGGTTGCTGCCGATCCGGACCAGCTTCGCGGAACCGCGCCTACAGCTCGGCTATCGTAAGCTCGCGCTGCACGACGATAGCTTTCTCGGCAAAAAGGGCGCCGAATACCGCGGGCACGAATTTCATTATTCCAGCCAGATAGGACCCGAACCCCCCAATCCTCTGTTCACGGCGACCGACGCCGTGGATAAAGCGATCCCACCCGCCGGATGCCGGCGCGGCGCCGTCATGGGCGCCTATATTCATCTGATTGACCGGGTGGATTAGGGCGTTAGTCGAGCGACCGGTCGAGCCGGTCGAAATCCGGGTCACCGCCGGGCAGTCCAAAACGCAACCAGCCGGGCCGGTCCGGAAATTCCCGCACCAGCACGCCGGCGTCGGCCAGCTTTTGGAACTGTGCATGGGACCCATCGCATCGGATCAGGCGGTAAAGATCCGTACCGCCGACGATAGGGAACCCATGGGACAACAGGATGCGATCCAGCCGCTCGCGCGATACCGCAAGCGCCGCCCGTGTCGCCTCGATCCATGCGGAATCGCCCAGAGCGCGGGTTCCGATCTCGATGGCGGGACCCGAGACCGCCCACGGTCCGAGGCGCGCCGCCAGGGCCTGTATGAGGTCGCCATGGCCGGCCGCGAAGCCGAGGCGGATACCGGCCAGTCCGAAAAATTTGCCAAACGAACGCAGAACCAGCAGCCCTTCCCGTGCCGTGCGGGATGCCAGGCTGATGTCCGGCGCCACATCGGCAAAGGCTTCATCAACGATAAGAAGGCCGCCTTTCGCCGCCAGATCGGCCCGCACATCGTCCAGCCGGCCCGGTTTCGTAAGTCGCCCATCGGGGTTGTTGGGATTGACGATCACAACGATCCGGGCATCGCCGATCCGATCGAGGGAGTCTATTTCCGAAACCGCCCTACCCGCCTGCCGCCAGATATGGGCATGTTCGCCATAGGTTGGCGAGATCACCGCAATATCGGCCGGCCCAACCATGTCCGGCAGCGCTTGCAGGATTGCCTGGGTGCCGGGCGCCGCGCACAGCCCGGCATCGGGCGGAATTCCATAGGCGGTGCGCGCCGCCGTCAGCAATTCAGCGAGCGCGCCGGATGACGGCAGACGCACCAACGAATTGGGCGAAACATCCGTATCGGGATAGGGACACGGGTTGATCCCGGTGGACAGATCAAGCCAGCCTTCTTCCGGCCAACCGAAGCGATCACTAGCCTTCGACAGATCCCCGCCATGAACGGGGGAGGAAAGCCGCTTGATCAGGCCGGAACCTTTTCCCGCGCCGGCTTCTTGGCTTTGGCCTTTGGTTTGCTCTTGGTCTTTAACGTCTTGTCGCCCTTGCGCGCCGCAGCCTGATAGTCCGCCATCGAATCATTGAACATGGCGTCGCGATGCGGGAAGAAGCCAAGTTCGACATTGATGCCATTGGGGTCCTTTAGGAACACCTGAACCATCTTGCTGTCGAGATAGAGCCTGTCGGGATTGGCTTCATAAGCGACCCCCATCTTATCCAGATGGGCAAGAGTCTCCTCCAGATTGTGGCCGAAAAAGGCGACATGATCGAGCCGGTTGCCGGCATCGACGGTCTGGTCAGGCCCGTCACCCTTGCGAAGCGACAAATGGACGATGGGATGATCGGAACCGGGTACGAAAAGCCAGTAGCCGAATTGGCCGAAATCCGGCCGCGCCCCGACATAGAGCCCGAGCACCCGTTCGTAAAAATCCCGGGTTTCCTCGATCTTGTCGGTTTGAATATTGATGTGATGCAGGCAGCTGATGGTCATGTTGTCCCCTCTCTACGGCTGGAACCCGTCGGATCCGGTTGCATTCGAAATAGGTCGGTCAGTGAAATAATCTACCACGATAGACGCTAAATCCAAGTACGGGAGAATTTTTCGCTCCAGTGTATCAACCGCCTGTCCAGAGCGGACAACACCGGGTCGCGACCACCTGTTCATAGGGGACCGGTCCGGACAGTTGACCGACGGATTGCGCGAAGCTGTTGAGACGCTGGACCGCGTCCTCTGTGATGGCCGGGTCGTAGAACGGGGCGTCACGCTCGACGACAGACGCGATCAGAGCAGCCGATTCCGGTGGGAACTTTCGGGCGCCGACCTCGCGCGC
>JAQBTY010000336.1 GCA_027624735.1 Pseudomonadota bacterium
GCGTCATGTTCGGCAGCCCAGAAACCACCAGCGGCGGCAATGCGCTCAAATTCTACGCTTCCGTCCGGCTCGACATCCGCCGTATCGGCGCGATCAAGGATCATGACGAGGTGGTCGGCAACCAGACCCGCGTCAAGGTGGTCAAGAACAAGGTGGCGCCGCCCTTCAAGACGGTCGAGTTCGACATCATGTATGGCGAAGGCATCTCCAAGATGGGCGAGCTGATCGATCTTGGCGTCAAATCCGGCATCGTCGAGAAATCGGGCGCCTGGTTCTCCTATGACAGCCAGCGCGTCGGTCAGGGGCGCGAAAATTCCAAGCAGTTCCTGCGCGAGAACCCGGAAATCGCGGCCGCCATCGAACGCGGCATCCGTCAGAATGCCGGGCTGATCGCCGAAGCCGCCATGGAATCCGACGCCATGGCCCCGCCCGATACCCTCGCCCCGGAAGAGCTTGAAGAACAGGCCGGCTGACC
Source organism: Pseudomonadota bacterium (assembly GCA_027624735.1). Lineage (GTDB taxonomy): Bacteria > Pseudomonadota > Alphaproteobacteria > MPNO01 > UBA2964 > JAQBTY01. The sequence continues at coordinate 476 of JAQBTY010000336.1, forward strand.
CGGCGCTTTATAATTCCTCCCCGATCCATCCCCCGGATCGGTGTTCCCCGCGCGTGGCTTCCCCAGCCGCGCGCTTTTTTTTGGGGGATCGCCCGCAATCAGCGCTGAATCCGGCAAATCGTCCTTTTCGGACAAAAACCTGCCTTGCATGGGGTTGTTTTACGAAAATCAATTTATTCCCGATTTTAGAGGCACAATACGACCCCATCTGGACAGGTCCCTGTCCGCCCGGTAATACTTTCGCGCCCCTGCGATCCGTCGCAGGACCCGTAACCGACAGGGCGTCATGAGCAGTACCAGCGATATTCGCACGGCGTTTCTCGATTATTTCGGGAACAACGATCACGAAATTCTGCCTTCGTCACCGCTGGTGCCCCATAACGACCCGACGCTTTTGTTCACCAATGCCGGGATGGTGCAGTTCAAGAATGTTTTTACCGGCCTTGAGGCGCGTCCCTACAGTCGGGCGACGACCTCGCAGAAGTGCGTCCGTGCGGGCGGCAAGCATAACGATCTGGAAAATGTCGGCTATACCGCGCGCCACCACACCTTTTTCGAAATGCTCGGCAATTTCTCGTTCGGCGATTATTTCAAGGAATTGGCCATAGAGCTCGCCTGGAACCTGATCACCCGCGAGTACGGGCTCGATAAGTCGCGTCTGTTGGTCACCGTCTATCACGAGGACGATGAGGCGTTCGATCTGTGGCGCCGGATCGCCGGCCTGCCGGAGGACCGCATCATCCGCATCGCGACCAGCGATAATTTCTGGGCGATGGGCGATACCGGGCCGTGCGGGCCCTGCTCGGAAATCTTCTACGACCACGGCGATCATATCGAGGGCGGACCGCCTGGCAGCGCCACTGAAGATGGCGATCGGTTCATCGAGATCTGGAACCTGGTTTTCATGCAGTACGAGCAAATCGATCCCGCGACGCGGCGCGGTTTGCCCAGGCCTAGCATCGATACCGGCATGGGACTGGAGCGCATCGCCGCGGTGATGCAGGGCGTACATGACAATTACGACATCGATTTGCTGCGCGCCCTGTTAGTTGCATCGGCCGACGCGACGAATGTCGATGTGGACGGTCCGCATGCCGTTTCCCATCGGGTAATCGCCGATCACCTGCGTTCGTCCTGTTTCCTCATGGCGGACGGTGTATTGCCGTCCAATGAAGGGCGCGGCTATGTGCTGCGCCGGATCATGCGCCGGGCCATGCGTCACGCGCACATGATGGGATGCCAGGACCCGGTGATCTACAAGCTTGTACCGGCCCTGATAGCCCAGATGGGCAGCGCCTTTCCCGAACTTGTCCGCGCGGAGTCCCTGATCAAGGAAACGCTGAAACTTGAGGAAACCCGGTTCAAGCAAACGCTCGATCGCGGCTTGAAACTGTTGTTCGACGAAACCGACAAGCTGGGCGAGGCGGAACCTCTTGCTGGCGATATCGCTTTTCGTCTGTACGACACGTTTGGTTTCCCCTTGGATCTGACTGAAGACGTATTGCGGGGGCAGGGACGTGCCGTCGATACCGCGGGGTTCAACGTCGCCATGCAGCGTCAGCGCGATGACGCGCGGAAGGCGTGGGCCGGCTCGGGTGATGCCGCCGAGGACGGTATCTGGTTCGACATCCGTGACCGGCTCGGCGCCACCGAGTTTCTTGGCTACACCACGGAGGTCGCCGAAGGCCAAGTCGTCGCCATCGTGAAACAGGGCGCTGAATGCGATCGTGCCGACTCGGGCGAGGAGATCGCGATTATCGTCAATCAAACGCCGTTTTACGGTGAGTCGGGGGGCCAGCAGGGCGATGCCGGGGTTCTGTTCACGGCGAAGGGCGATGAAATCGCGGTTCGGGATACGCAAAAACGGCTTGGCGATCTGCATGTTCATCTTGGCGTAGTGACCAAGGGCACGCTCGCGGTCGGCGATGTGGTGGAACTGCGGGTGGATCATGAGCGGCGATCGTCGCTGCGGGCGCACCATTCCGCGACCCATCTGCTGCATGCCGCGCTGCGCCAGCGGCTCGGCGATCACGTGACCCAGAAGGGTTCGATGGTGGCGCCCGACCGGCTGCGGTTCGACGTCAGCCATCCCAAACCCATGAGTGCCGAGGAACTCGCTACCGTCGCCGGCGACGTGAACCGCGAAATTCACCGCAATACCGACGTGACGACCCGTCTGATGACTCCGGATGAGGCCATCAAGGCGGGCGCGATGGCGCTATTCGGTGAAAAATATGGCGATGAAGTCCGTGTCGTGACCATGGGCGGCAGCCAAGCAGCGCCCTATTCGGTTGAACTGTGCGGCGGCACCCATGCCGTGCGTACGGGGGATATCGGACTGCTCAAGATCGTTTCGGAAAGCGCGGTGGCGGCCGGTGTGCGCCGCATCGAAGCGGTGACCGGCAAGGCGGCGATTGCTCATATGAACCAGTCGGAATGTTTGCTGAATGAGGCGGCCGATGCGTTGAATGTCCCGCCTGCCGGGCTGCCGGAGCGCGTAAAAGCACTGGTTGAAGATCGCAAGCGGCTTGAAAACGAACTGTCGGAATTGCGCCGCAAGCTCGCGACCGGCGGTGGCGATTCAGCGAGCGACGGCGGCGCCAGGGAAATCGGCGGCATCAATTTCATTCGCCGCGAACTTGACGGCGTGCCGCCACGGGAACTCAAGGCAATGGCCGACGATCTCAAGAAACAAGTCGGTTCGGGGGTGATTTCCATCGCCGCGGCCGCCGATGGCAAGGCATCTCTGGTGGTCGCCGTGACGGAAGATTTGGTCGGCAGATATGACGCGGTGGCGCTGGTTCGTGTCGGTTCCGCTGTCCTGGGCGGCAAGGGCGGTGGCGGGCGGCCCGACATGGCGCAGGCGGGTGGACCGGATGCGTCCAAGCTCGCGGAAGCCAACAATGCCATCGAGGCGGTACTGGCGGGGGGCGACTGACCGGTTTTTTGTTCGACGATGCCCCAAGGGCCAGCAGCAGGCCCTATAGCTGGCCGGTGTCCGTGTGTATTTTGCCGGGCGGTTCCTTACGAAGCGTGTCGATCGCCGACTCGATTGTCGGTGCCAGAACATAGAGCGCGCGCGTTGCCGGCGCGGCAAACCCGTGTTCGATTGTTGTCGCGATAAGCGCGTCGAGAGTCTGCCAGTACCCGTCGATGTCGGCGATCACAATCGGTTTGTCGTGCCGTCCCAATTGCTTCCAGGTGATCATTTCGAGGGTTTCGTCCAACGTTCCCACACCGCCAGGCAACACCACGAAGGCGTCGGACAAATCGAACATGCGCTGTTTGCGGCTATGCATGCTGTCGACGATCTGAAGATCGGTGACGCCTGTATGACCGTGTTCGCGATCTTTGAGAAATTCCGGTATGACGCCTATGACGGCGCCGCCGGCCGCCAGCGCGCTGTCCGCCAGAACCCCCATCAACCCGTCCTTGCCGCCGCCATAGACCAGGATCATGCCGGCCTCGGCGATGAGCTTGCCAAGAAGCTGGGTATGCTCGCGATAGCGCGGGTCATGGCCCGTGGACGCGCCGCAGAATACGCAAATCGATCGTATTTTGGTCAAGTCTGGTTTGCCTCCCTTTGTCATGGCGCAGCACCTTACATACCAATCCATGGTGAATTCATACTTGACGAATTGCCTGAAAGGTAGGAAATCTGAACAGCGTTAGCAAACAGGCGGTGTGTCAATTTGAAACCGTCGAAACATAGGATCCTCAGGGAGGTTTGGATGAAATCATTGTTTAAAACATTTGCGCTGGTTGTCGCCTGTGTCGGATTTTTGGCCGCGCTGCCGGTTGAAGTCGCCGCGGCTGACATCGTGAAAACACGCCAGGCGGTCATGAAAGAATTGTCCGCGCATAACAAGGCGATCGGTGTGTACCTTAGGGTCACAAGGACCCAAAGAGAGAATCGCGCCTTGGCACGCCGGGTGATATCGAATTACGCGCCCTTGCGATGGCTAGCCTCGCCAAGCGCCTGCCAGGGATGTTCCCAAAGGGCACCAGCCTGACGGACATGCCCGGCAAGGCCTATGCAAAACCTGAAATCTGGACCCAGAATAATAAATTCCGGGGGGCAGCCAATAATTTGGCGTCCTGGTCAAAGGATCTCGAAAAAGCTGCCGCGACCGGCGATAAGGCGAAAATCGCCGCGGCCATGCGCGGGTTTGGAAAGGAAACATGCGGCAATTGTCACAAGACCTTCCGCATGAAAAAACCAAAGAAGAAGAAAACATCCTGATTGATGGATGCGCTGTGCTGAATCCATGGCGGTTTAACGGAG
>JAQBTY010000337.1 GCA_027624735.1 Pseudomonadota bacterium
AACAAGAATCCTTTTCAATGGGCCCAGCAAGCGTTAATTTCGCTTTCTCAATGAGTCGGGGTATATCATTCCTGATTCGTTGGATTGGCAGAGAATACAAGATATAGTCCATTGCGAACTTCGATACAGCATAATTTGTGGTTTTAGGGATGAATAGTGGTATCGGCGCGCTGCGCGGCAATGTGGTCATCGCACTGGTGTCAACCAAAGGCGGCGTCGGGAAAACCACTCTGTCAGGTCATATCGCCGTTGAGGCCGAGCGGCGGGGTGTCGGCCCGGTGGCGCTGATCGACATGGATCGACAGGGGAGCCTTTCTCACTGGTGGAACGCGCGGGAAAGATCCACGCCGTTTTTTGTCGAATCCACCCACAGCCGGATCGGATCGGATCTGGTCAGGCTGGGCGAGATGGGTTTTGGGTTGACCATTATAGATACGCCCCCGGCGCCCTATAATATTATTGAAGCTGCCGTGGAACTCTCTGATTTGATTGTCATGCCCCTGCGCGCGGGACCGCATGATATGCGAACGCTTCCCGCGACGCTCTCGATCGTGGAGCCCCTCGGCAAGCCGGTGGTTTTCGTCCTGAATGGGGCTACGGTGGGCGCCCGAATCACTAATGAAGCGGTTAGCCTGCTATCCCAGTATGGGCCGCTTGCGCCGGTGATCCACCAGCGAGTGGATTACGCGGCAAGCATGATCGATGGCCGGACAGCCATGGAAATCAAGTCGGCATCGCCCGCCATAGACGAGATGTCCGCATTGTGGGCGTATGTGCAGCGCCGGTGCGGTCAAATGAAAATGTCGTTGCCGCATCAGGTGCCGGCATAATGGATGAATTTCGTAATTGGCCTGCCGCGTCAAAGGAGTGCTCCCGGAAATGACCGATGATCCGCCAGGCCGCAGTGGTTACCAGGTCTCGTCTGGTCTGCTTGCCAGAAAAGGCAGTGCGGAACCCCTCTCAAAATCGGCGATCTCGCTCATTCTCGCCAGTGACAAACGGGTTTTTCAGACAGATGACGAGCGTCTGACCGAAGCTGTGGTCGATGCAACGCTCGATATACTCATGGAACAACCCGGCCTCGGTAAGGCGAAAGTAGCGGCGTCTTTGACGGATTTGCTGGATCCAACTCTCATCAACGTGTTGCGCCGATCATAGAGATTTTCCGAAACGCAAACTGATCCCAAACGGCGGCAAGTGAAATTATTCGCGGCGGCGCTCTCTCATGGTATTGTAATAAGTCGCGCCGAAGATGATGGCGGCGCCCAGGATCGTCCAGATATCGGGCGTTTCGGAGAACAGGAAATACCCGGCTACGACGGCGAAGGGCAATCGCAGAAAATCAAACGGTAGGACGAAGCCTGCGTCCGCGGCTGAAAAGGCTCGGTTCATGCAACTTTGTGCGGCCACATTGAACGCCGCGACCCCCACCAGCATGGCCCATTGAAGCTCCGTTGGCTCTGCCCATTGAAACAGGCAGGGGATGGCGAAGGCGACGGCCGTAAAAGCGCTGACATAAAACACGATCGCCGCCGACGTTTCCGTCCGTACCAGCATTTTCGTTTGTATGCCGGTGCCGGCATAGGCAAGGGCGGACAGCAGGACGATCAGGGACAGAATATCCATGGTCTCGACGCCCGGGCGCAGGATCACCAGCGTCCCGATAAATCCGATAGCAGTGACCGCCCCACGGTGGATATTCAGCTTTTCCTGCAGGAAGTATGCAGCCAGCAAAATGCCGAATAAAGGCAGCGTAAAATGAAGCGCCACCGCTTCGGCCAGCGGGATGCGGGCAATCGCGTAAATCCAGGTTATCAGGCCGATACTGGTCAGGACGCCGCGGCCCATAAGCAATCCGAAACGTCGGGTTGCCAGCGACTGCATCCCCTGGCTGGCAAGCCAGGGCACCAGGAGCAGGACACTGACGACGCCACGCACGAACACGATCTGGTGTACCGGTATATCGGCCGTCAGCATACGGATCAGGACTGTCATGGCGGAAAACAGCACAATGGCCGCAGTCATCCACAACGCGCCCCTGGTCGACGCGGAAAGCGGAACTGTCATGATTTTTTCCGAAAGCGTTGGTTTGCCGGCCAATCACTACTGTTACCGGCCCCGGACGATCCTTAACATTTCTGCGAGCATAAGCGACATAAATATATGTTTATTTCCCCCTAATACCCTGCGCCACCTGTTTCCGGCTGGCGTTGAAAAATTGAGGTAAAATTAGGGTAAATAAAATCCGAATTAATACCCTGTTTAGCCTTTGCAAAGACAATCCCGCACTCGATCACCGTTGCAGCCGGTCTGGTTGTCACCTTTTTGTACCGTCCGGGTTAGAACAGGTCGACGCCCGCGGCAAGGCCAGGTGTTTCCAATGGATAGAATTCCCGACGGGACAACACGAACAGAAATCACCGAGGAGATGCCGCAAGGAATGGAACGGCGGCTGGTCCTCAGGCTGTTGTCGCATTGGCGGATGCTTTGTGACGATCGTGCCTATCCGTCCTTTTTCGACCTGGATCCCTCGGCTATTCCAGCGATGTGGAGAGACTGCTTTGTGCTCGAGATTTTTGCCGATGGATCCGAACCTCGCTTCCGGGCCGTGGGCGATGCCTTGGCCGCCCATGTGGATTTTTCTCTTATTGATCAGCCCATTTCCAAGGCGCCCGAGAAATCTCTGCCCGGTGAGGCCATATCCTTTCTTGAGGAAGTATTGAGAAAGGGCGTTCCTATTTCGAGAGGCGACGAATTTAACAAGGAGCACGGCGCCAAAGTGCTTTATCGCAGTATTCTCCTGCCTATGAGTGACGATGGCGATACCGTAACCGGTATCCTTGGCGCCGTTAACTGCCGCGAAGTCATCGATGGTTAACTTCCAACCAGAAATCCTGGATATTTTGATCTGACCGATGAAAGCCTTTGAAATACATACGTTCCGGGATGGCCAGTGGAAGGTCGATTCCGTCTTCGATGACCGCGAACTCGCCATATTCGAGGCGAAAAAGGTCGACCAAAATAGACGATATTCAAGCGTCAAGGTCGTCGAAGAAAACTACGACGAAGCCAGCGACAAGACGACCATCCGGACAGTCTTCCGTGGCAGGAAAGGAGCGGCAAGATCCGGAGCGCCTAAACCGGCCGTCACAACATCCAGCCGCAAGGCTCGACGCGGTGGCGCGGAGCGAGAACATGGAGGAAAGTCCCGCGCACGGCCGCAAAAGAAGCAGCCCACAAGCGTTGTTGTCCCGGTGCTTATTCTTCTCCTGCTCGTCATGACCGGTATCGCCGCGATGTTAGGTCTGCAATTTGTCAGGAACTAAGTTGGCGGTAGGGTTCCTTTTTCAGGGCGCGGTACCCGCGCTGTCCGCGTAAGGTGTACGCTGCCGGATCGCGATAACCGCACCAAGACCCATCGCCGCGCTGCCGCACAGAAATAGGGGTGCGTAGCTCTGCGTCACGGCGAACAGGGATACATAGCCATAGGCGCCAATGGCCTGAAAAACGGTGGAAACCAGCGCCGACACGCGCCAGACCTCCGCCATTCTGGTTGGTCCCATGAGCTGGTGAAACCGACCGGACAGGATCGCGGTCAATCCCGGTTGGGCGCCGACGACGAGGGAAGAAATAACTAACGCCCAGCCCGCCGGCTGGATAACCGGCAGGGCAATGCCGGCCGCTACGGCGCCAAAGGCAAGGGCGAGGCCGAGGCGAAATCCGATCCGGTCCGCAAGGCGGCCCCACAGGTAGGTGCCCGAAATGGCGCCGATACCAAACAGGGCCCAATGCCATCCGCCGAAATTCATATCATGATCGAGGCCGCGTACCAGATAATCGACCCAGTATATTGTGTGCGGTATCAGGCCGAGTGAAAACAGCGTGCGGGCCGACACCAGCCCGATGACCGTTGATGTCCATTTAAGTTTTGGCAAGACGGGTTCGCGGCCTTCCGCGGCCGGCGCGGCCGTATCCGGTCCCGCTGCCCGCCACCCCCAAAATGCAACGGAAGCACCGGCGAGCCCGATGAGCGCAGTGCCGGTCCAGGCGGCGGCGAGGCCATGGGCCAGCAGCCATGGCACCAGCGTCCCGGCGAGCAGAATCCCTACGCCGACGCCGGTGTAGGTAATACCGGTTGCCGCGCCCAGCTTCCCGGCCGGGGCATACCGCGTCGCGATGGCGAGGCAGTAGATCATCATCACGCCGACACAGGCGCCGACCAGACCGCGCCACAGCACCAGCCAGATAAACCCCCAGGGCAGGATACTGGCGAACAGCGACGCGAGGGAGAGCAGGAGGCAAATCCGCAGCGTGCCGGCTTCGCCCCAGTATCGCCGCATCAGCGGCGCCATCAGCGCACCGGCAAGGTACCCCGCGAAGTTTGCCGCCCCGACATAGCCGGCTTCGGTTTCGGTCAGGGCGCCCGCTTCGATCAGGGCCGGGATCATGGGCGAATAGGAAAACCGCCCAATCCCCATGCCAACCATGAGGGTCGCGGCGCCCGCGATCGATAATCGCAGCCAGACTGGCATTACCGGTTTCTCCTACCTTGCGGCGCAGCTTGGACTCATGGGAGCAATGCGTCTAGGCTTCCAGCCAGGCAGATCGTCTCAAGACGGCATCAGGGAGGGATTAATGGCGGAGGTGTCGCGAGAGGTCGACTATATCATCGTCGGCGCGGGGTCGGCCGGTTGCGTCCTGGCCAACCGGTTGAGCGCGGAGAAGGGGAACCGCGTGCTGCTGCTCGAGGCGG
>JAQBTY010000338.1 GCA_027624735.1 Pseudomonadota bacterium
ACCCCCAAAAGGACGTTCAACCGCAGTTACCACATATAGACGAGCCTGAGTTAACGGGATAAGCCACGTTCGTTGATTTCAGTCGATTATGAGAAACGCGGCGCGCGCGCCATCGGCCCATTTTAGGCCATGGCCAGGTTCGCCGGACGGCGTGATTTCTCCGTTCTCATCCATTTCAACGGGGTTGTCAAAAAGCGGTTCCAGCAGCGGAAAATGTTCCAACCAGCGAATAGAAGGCGCCGCCGCGGCGAGATGAATGAACAGCGCCGGTAGAAAATGCGGCGCGACCACCAGCCCGTAATGTTCGGCGATAAGCGCCACCCTTAGCGCTTCGGTAATGCCGCCGATCATCGCCAGATCGGGTTGCACGACCGTGCAGCACTCTTGCTGGAAAAACGGCGCGAGCTCGACCAGCCCCTGATGATGTTCCCCGGTCGCCAGCGGCACGGGCGATGACGCGGCAAGCGCCGCATAGCCCGCGAGATCGCTGGCGGGCAGCGGTTCCTCCAGCCACAACAGATTAAAGGCGCCGCATTCGTTGGCGAGCCAGGTGGCCTGCAGCAGGTCGCATTTTTCATTGACATCCGCCATCATCCTGACGCCGCTCGGCAACGCCGCGGCCACAGCGTCCAGCCGCTCAATATCGGCGGGGCTTCCCGACAACCGGAGCTTGACAGCGGCGCACCCCTGTTCGGCATAGCGGAGCGCCTGTTCGACGGCCTCTTCGGGCGCCTGAACCGGTCCGAATCCGCCGCTGCCATAAACCGGGACAGACCGCATTTCGCCCCCAAGGGCAACGCCAAGCGGCAGCCCCATGCGTTTTGCATGCAGGTCCCACGCCGCCACATCGATGGCCGCGATGGCCAGATACCCCGGGCCGCGGCCCAGACGATTGAGCGAGGCGGCCAGGCGCCGCCACAGCGCCGCCGGCGCGGATAAGAGGTACCCTGAAACAAACCGGTCGATCAGATCGGCCGCCATAGCCGCCACAATCGCGCCGCCGCCGCCGAGCACATAGCTGAAGCCGGTGCCCGTCACGCCGTCCGCGGTTTCAAGATCGACGACAATGACATCGACGGCCGTAATTCCCGATCCGCCAGTCACGCCGGCAAGCGGATAGTGCCACAGCGACGCGGACGCCTTGATTATCTTGTTTTCTTCCATGACGAACTCCTTCAAGCCGACCGGACATGGATCACGACCGGATCGCCGTCTTTCAGGTTGAGGGTCTCACGCACGGCAATTGTTGCGATCAGCTCGATCTGATCTACCGGGTAGCTGTCGATTTCCGGCAAAACGATCGCCGCGTCAATCCGGTTGTTGATCAGCGCATGGTAGCAGCGCGAATTGCACCAGTCGGGACGCGGTGGCGGCAGCACGATGCCAGGCCATGATTTCACCCGCCGCCAGGCGGCGCGTTCCGGGTCGGACGTCACGATCACATTGACCGTGCCAGGAAACGGGTCGATGCCCAGCCGATCCCGAAAGGCCTCTCGCGCCCAGTCGAGCGAGGTGAACCCCTTAGCCTTGCCAAGACCGGTCGCCAACACTCCGTTGATCGTCTCATGTTCCATTGCCCATTCCATTTCAAGCAGGTTTTCATCCCTATATCAGAAAATCATGTGCGCTCGGCATTGTCGACCGCTTGCGGCGTTGGCCGTCACGGATGTAAAGTCCCGCCTGACGCGGGTGTAGCTCAATGGTAGAGCTCTTGCTTCCCAAGCAAGTGACGAGGGTTCGATTCCCTTCACCCGCTCCAGCCATTTTGTCGCCGCCGCTGACGGTCACGTCGGCCCCCTTCCAAGCCTTTTTGCAAAACTGGGAGAAAAAGTAGTAGATGATACCAGTTTAACGTTTTCTTAGGACAAGCTGATAGATCATTAAGCTGGGAAGCAATGGCAATTGCAATGGGACGCGATCCATGCTCCAGATCAAAGGATTAGCATATCTTTTCAGTGCTTCCGTACTGACCTTGGCCCTTTCTTCGTGCGAGGGAATAGACCCTTCACCGAAAGACCCACAGGCGGCGCTCATCGCCAAGGGCGAAAAGATCTTCTTTAACGAAACATTCGGCGGCAACGGCCGCACGTGCGGGACGTGCCATCGGGCAGAGGATAATTTCGCGATCTCGCCGGGCTTCGTCGCGACGCTGCCGCCCGACGATCCGTTGTTCGTCTCCGAGACAAACCCGGATCTGGCGAAGAACTTCGAGAACGCGGCGCTCATTCGCAAACAGGCGCTTATTCTGGAGAACCAGGACGGGTTCGGCGATTTGGCAAACAATTTCAACATGCGCGGCGTGCCCCACACCCTGGCGCAAAGAACCTCCATCGACAGCCCCCAGGGACCGCGAACCGGCTGGTCCGGCGACGGTTCTCCCGGCGACGGCACCTTGCGGTCATTCGCCATCGGTGCGGTCATCCAGCATTTTCCCAGGACGCTCAACCGGGTCGCGGGCGTGGACTTCCGCTTGCCCGCCACGGATGAACTCGACGCGCTCGAGGCCTTCCAGCTCTCCTTGGGGCGGCAGAAGGATTTGCAACTCCCCCTCCCCCTCAAGGACGTGGTGGCGAAGCGCGGTCAGGCGATATTCCTCGATGACGGCCTCGGCAAATGCAACATCTGCCACCGCAACGCCGGCGCCAATGCCTCACTAGGCGGACAGGATCTCGGCAACGCCAATTTCGATACCGGGGTCGAAGCCCTTCCCGACCAGCCGCAGGACCTGACCGGCGAAAAGATACCGCCCGATGACGGGTTCGGAACGCCCGGTGACGGGACCTTCAACACACCCCCGCTGGTGGAAGCCGCCGATACCGGTCCCTTCTTCCACAACAACTCGGTGGAGACCATCGAGGGCGCGGTGGCGTTCTACGATGGCGATAGCTTCAATAACTCCGCGGCGGGGCAATTTCTCGCCGGCCTCGATCCGAACGGCGTCGCAATCAAGCTGGACGCCACCCAGATCGTGGCGGTTGCGGCGTTCCTCCGGGACATCAACGCGCTGGAGAACATCCGGGTCAGTATCGAGCTCCTGTCGCGGCAGACGCCGGAATCTCTGAAGCGGGCGGTCTTCGAGACCGCAGACGCGATCGAGGTGCTGCACGGCGGCGCCTTGCACCCGGCGGCCATGGTCCATCTTCAGGAGGCGAAACGCCTTACACGCAAGGCGGCTCGCAGCTTTTTCTTCAAGCGCAAGCTGGTCCGTGAGGCCATCGCCGCGTTGGTGAAGGCGCGCGCCGAAATCGTCGAAGCATCATGACAAGGTGGTCGAATATGATTGCAGCAATTGCACTACGCCGGATACTCGGCATCGGCACGATGCTGGTAACCCTTTACGCGGCCATGCCCGCCGCGGCGCATAGGGCGACCGAGCGGTATATTCCTCTCGGTCAGTCACCGGGCGTGTCTCACACTTTCACCGTCGTCGGCAAGATCGAGGCAGTCGATCAGGGTCGCAGGACGGTCACGGTCGCCACACCCTCGGGGAGGTTGGTTGTGCAGATCCGAAAGGAAACAAATATCTGGGTCGACAGAACGAAGCAGAAGCAGACCAGCCTCGATGGCGCCTTCATCGATCTCAAATCAGGCCGCACCATCGAGGTCAAGTTCATCGATCCTGACAGGAAGCAGGTCGTCGATTGGGTGAAAGTCGAGGCGCCCCTGCTCCCCTGAGGCTAGCAGATTCACACATTTTTTCGGCGGGTCCATCCTTGGCTCATGGCATAGAATTGATCCCATCCACGCGCGATGATTTTAGGGCGGACGCCTTCCGGAAAGAAAAAAACCGGCGGAAAAAAGCCCGGTTTTGCGGGAAAAACACTGTGTTTTACCCTCTAAAACGGGTGTTTTTCGACAGTTTTTGACGGTTTTTGACGGTCCTTTTAGCGATCCCGGCCGGCCCGGCGCGGATTTTTATCTCGAGAGCCCTATCGGACCAAATGGCGCCACGCGTATATAAACTTGACATACGTAGTGGCGCGGAGTCAAGGATAGGGCATGTCGAGAAGAACGATCACCGCTGTCGCAGCTCTGCTTTTTGTCCTTGCGGCAGGCGAAAAATGGCTCTGGGGTATACCAGATATGTTTGTCGCCCTCCCTAAATGGTGGGGCATCATGACAGAATGGCTAACTTCGATAGATTATTGGTTCCTGAACCACGATCTGCACGTCGTGCCAATCGCATTGGCTATTGCGATAATATTGAGCGGGTGGATCATTCCAGACGTTTGGCCGTTTTTTAAAAAGGCGATGGGGAGCAAAGAAGTAAGAGCGTTTGAAGATGCTTTTCAAAATCAAACACATCAAAAAGCCCGACATGATTTTTTTTGGAATATTGAAGTCGCATACAGAGCATATGCAAGAAAAGCCGATCAAGCCGCTTCTAAAGGCGAATTGGTTCAGATGGTGAAAACGGCCAAATTCCCCGACAAATTTCTATTAAGCGAGAACAAATCATTTACCGACTATGCGATGGCAATAACGTGGCCGGACGAAAATGGTAAAAAAATTTCGGCATTTTGTGATTCATTGTACGAAAGCATGTTGTCTCCAGAAGGAACAAAATTAATCCCCAAGGAACAACATGTGGATTTTCTCGAAGGCAGAAGGATTTCTGCCAAATTTTGGGACGATTGGGGAAGATCAATAATTGATGGCAGGCTGAGTATTAAACAAATAACCAAGCCGTTTAACGCCAACAAGCTTGATATCAAAAGATGCTATGAGGCCGAAGGACTTGGGC
>JAQBTY010000339.1 GCA_027624735.1 Pseudomonadota bacterium
GCCGGTCGCGCAAACACTACATCTAGCGCCACCTGAGTCAACGGGATAAGCCGCGTGTCAGTGCTCTGATCTTCTACTATGTTTGCTTCAGTACCGGTCCCGTTTATGGACACCTTCGCGTACGGAAGGGCAATAAAATCGTTGAGGTCAAGCACAATGGCCTGTGCTGAAGCCGTAGCAAAAAGCAAAGCGCATGCTGCCGCGGCCAATGTTAAAGTGCGTTTCATTTTAATAACTCCCAATTTCAGAATGGATGCGGCCGATAAACAGCATGACGCCCATTGCTGACTTTCCAAAGGAGGCGTCCACCACGGCCGCCACTCAACGCCATACATGCAATTCCCATGCCAACCGTGTTAAACCAGCCTATTAAGCCGATTACGATGCTTAAGCGGTTCCGGCCAAATCCGGTACTGTAAAATCTACCGACAGGTCAATTGGTTAACCCCGGCGTTTGCGGCCTTCTTGTTAAAAGGGGTGTAAAACATACCGGCACCCAGGGGAAACCCTGCCTGTCGCTAAACCGACTGTTCCGGCACGCCGAAATAATACCGGCTGTTGCCCAAGCTTCGGACAGTCAACCGCACGGCCCAGCGCGGAAAAACCGGTCCCATCTTCAGGCGGTGCATTGTCGTCTCTGTTAACGGGCGGCCGGCGGCGGTTTCAAATCCCGATCATTATAGCCGGCCTGGCCGCGCTTCACCGCCTCCATGGCGATAGGGTCGAAATCGCAGCGCGGTTCGGGATCGAAATCCCAATGGCCATACTTGTCTTCTCCACGGACCAGAAGCGCGGCCCGGCGGCCCACAAGCGGTCTGACCGCCGGTGTCAGATAGACCATGGCATAGCCCATACGCCGGTCATCGCCCCGGTTGGGGTGCGACCCGTGGATGAGATCCTCGTGGTGGACCGAGCACTGGCCCGGTTTAAGGACGATGTCGATTGCTTCGTCGTCATTGACGCCGACGACGGTCTGGCCGCGGGTCAGCAGATTCTTGTCGCCGCCACGCTCCTGGTGATCGCAGATTCCGTCTTTGTGGCTGCCGGGGAAAAAGCGCATACAACCGGTTTGTTGATTGGCGTCGCTGAGCGCCATCCAGAGATTGACCGACGCGCGCCTGTCAAACCCGTAATAGGTTCCGTCCTGATGATAGGAGACAAAAGTATCGTCGCCCGGCTTTTTGTCCCAGATCACCGAGATGAACAACAGGATGTCGGGCCCGATAATGTCTTCCACCACATCAAGAATGCGTGGATCACGGGCGATTTCCAGCACCCAGGGCAGGATCAGGTGGGATTTTACCCGCAGAACCTTCCCGGCTTCCTGGCCGGTTTCAGTCTCGAAAGCCTCGACACGGTGACGAATATGAATGGCTTCAGCCGAGGGCATCACCCGGATACCCGACACATAGCCATCGCGCTTATATTGCCTGATCTGTTCGGGGCTCAGCACCTTCGCCATGGCTTGTCCTCCTAAGCGACCGGCGATGGATCGCGGATGGTGACGCGCCGCATCATGCGTCTTTCGTCGGGGGAAAAATAGGTCCGCGCGTGAACCGAACAGCGATTGTCCCACAGCATCAGATCGCCCACCGACCAGACATGCTCGTAGATGAACTCGGGCTTTTCAATATGGTTGAACAGAAAATCGAGAATCTCGTCGCTTTCATCGGACGGAAGACCTTCGAGGCGAAGGCTCATGAGCCGGTTGACATATATAGCCTTGTGGCCCGTCTCGGAATGAGTCCGGACCACCGGGTGAACCCATTGGGGAGCGTCCGCACGGGTATCGTCGGGCCGCATGGTCGGGTTCGCCGCGTAGTCATAGTAATTCAGCGCCTTCAGCCCGGCTATCCGCTTCTTACAGTCATCGGTCAGCGCGTCATAGGCTTTGGTGCAGTTGCTGAACAGGGTGTTGCCGCCTTCGCCGGGTATTTCCATCGCATACAGCGTCGCGCCCATGCAGGGCTGTTCGTAATAGCACTGGTCGTAATGAAACATCATTTCGCCGTCCTCGAGAGCGGTCGGCTTGCCGGTGTCCCTGACGTTGGTGATCATCATCACGGCGGGATGATCGCTGCCCACGGCGGTGGCGCTGCGCACCATTTCCAGTTCACCGAAATAGCGGCAGAACCGTTCCTGATCGTCCTCGACAATTTTCTGCCCCGGAAATACGATGATGACATGGTCGAGCCACGCCTGATGAATGGCTGCCAGGTCCTCGGCAGAGACTTCCTTGCAAAGATCAACCCCTGTAATGGCTGCTCCCAACGCTTTCGACAATGGCTTTACGTCAATTGGCATTGGACCTCTCACCTTCAACGATCTAATTAGCTTCGACATCTAAGTAATATGATAATATATCGATTATGAGCGGTGCAACAATAAGGACAAAGTCGGCGTGACGGAACAACCGCCATCGGAGTCTACGCCGGACACGCCGCCAGAACACCCTCCGCTTACGCGCAGAGCGGAATGGACAGCCTATTCCACGGCGTTTATCAGCATCGGCGTTTTGCCCATGATACAACTGATCGTGCCGCTTTGGTGCCTGCTCAGTCTTGGCATGTCGGCGACCATGATCGGTATCGCGGCCGGCGCCCGATCGGCCCTGGCGACGGTATTTTCGATCCATGGCGGCGCCATGCTGGATCGCCTGGGAGTGCGCCGGGTCATGATTTTCTGCGCCCTCACCAGCGTTGTTCTGACCGTGCTTTACCCGCTGGTCCCGGTAATTACCTCGGTCATCGCCCTCCAGCTGACACTTATCGTGATCCTTCAACTGCTCACCGGCTTCCTGCACACCATCGGCTGGATCGGGTGCCAGACCCAGATCGGCCAACTGTCCAGGGGATAGCCAAAACATATGGGGCGGTTTACCTCGATAACCAATTTTTCGAGTTTTTTCAGCCCGCCCCTCGCCGGCTGGGCCTGGGACATCGGCCAGGCATCCGGTATCGGCGGCGCCTGGCCGGCCTTCGGCGTCATCGCCGCGCTCAATATATTGCTGTGGATTTCGGTTTCGCTGATGCCCATTCCGCAGACCGTATCCCTGCCAAAGGGACCGCCGTCGCTGCGCGCCCTGCTCCCGTCCCTGCTCGATTACAAGGAAGCGTTTCGCCTGTTCCTTATCCCGACCGTCGCGTTTGTGGTCATCGGCTCCTTTCTGATGAATGGCGTCATTCAGGTGCGCATGAACTTCCTGTCGCTCTATATGGAATCGATCGGGTACCAAGGCAGAATCATCGGGTTCGTCTCCGGTTTTGCCTTTCTCGTTGCCGGTATTACGGCGTTACGGACAGACCAGGCCAGACGCCATCTAGCACCATACTGGATCGTGGTTTTCATGGTTTTACTGACTGCGGCGGCTAACGGGATAGTTCCGTTATTCGAAGGCATCGCCGGGCTTACCCTGACGACTATCCTGTTCGGCGCCGGCGTCGGACTGGGGATGTCCTTCATTCTTTCGCTGCTATCGCGGAGCGTACCGGTAAGCCAGTTCGGGTTGAGCGTCGGGTTACGAACAACCGGCAACCGGTTTGGTGCTACTGTCCTGCCGCCGATCGCCGGCTTCGCCATCGACCTTGCCGGCGGGGATATCGGCGCCGGTTTCTACACAACCTCAGCCATGTTTGCGCTGGGCGCCATTGGGATCGCCATTCTTTCGCTTCGATCGAAAACCATCCGGGATTCGTTTTCGAAAATTTAGCGGTGTTAAGAACTTAATTTCGGGGATGAAGTCAACTTCCCGTTGGGTAATAGTGAGGGGACAATTTCAGACCCCAACCGCCGCCGCGACCGCACCAGAAAGCTAATTCAGTGACAGACGACGGGATTTCGGCCGATCTTCAGCTATCACGCCGGGCCGAATTTACAGCCTATAGCACCGCCATGTTCAGCGTCGGCCTGTTGCCGATGATTCACGTCGTCGGTCCGCTCTGGGCGCAGCATATTGGCGCCAGCCCGTTCCTCATCGGCTTGGCGGTTGGCGCGCGGTCGTTGCTCCCCTTCATCTTTGCCATTCACGGCGGCGCCCTGATCGACCGCTTGGGTGTGCGCCGGGTCATGATATTCTGTGCCCTGCTCAGCGCCGCCCTGACGTTGCTTTATCCAGTATTTCCGTACATCGGTGCGCTTATTTTCCTGCAGGCCATCACCGGTTTTCTGCACACCATGGGCTGGATCGGCGCACAGACTCAGATATCCCAACTGACCCGCGGCAGCGCCAAATATATGGGACGTTTCACGTCGGTCTCGACATTTTCGAATTTTTTTACTCCTGCCCTTGCCGGCCTGGCCTGGGATCTAGCGGGCCCGTGGGGAGCCTTCCTCCTGCTCGCCGTTTGGAATTTGTTGCTGTTTCTATCGGTTACCCTCATGCCCGTGCCCGCGACGGTGTCCCTTTCCAAGGAACCATTTCTACTGCGTGAGCTGCTCCCCTCGCTCGGGAATTACCGCGCGGCCTTGCGGCTTGCCATCGTTCCGGCCATCGGTTTTGTCGTCGCCTGTTCCTTTCTGCTCAATTCGCTGCTGTCCATGCGGTTCGGCTTTCTGCCCGTCTACATGGAATCGGTCGGGTTCGACGGCACCATTATCGGCCTGATGGTCGGGTTCGCCTTCCTCGTGGGCGGCTTAACGGCCCTGCCCACAGCCCGAATCCGCCGCCTGTTTGCGCCGCACTGGGTTATCCTGAGCGTCGTCAGTTTCACGGCGCTTGGCCTCGGCATCGTTCCCTTGTT
>JAQBTY010000340.1 GCA_027624735.1 Pseudomonadota bacterium
AAATCAGGACATCAGAGAATCAGACCACGCCGCATCCGTCCAGTGCAGACTTCGTCAACGGGCTGGTAAGTCCGCTGGCCCAAGCCAAGCCAAGGGCCGCGATGATGAGCTCGGTTGTTTCCATCGGTGTGACGCCTACCATTATTTGCTATGCGCTTCCAACAATCTGGGCGTTATTCTGAGAAATTCAAGGGGTCTATCAGATAAGCGCGTGTAACAATGTTGTTATGTTTACCCGTCATTTGACCGGATTTTCGTCCAATATGGTCATGCGGCGGAGCAAACGCCGCTTTTCCGAATCGTAGTCGGTGCGGGCATGGGCGGTACAGCGATTGTCCCAAAGCACTAGGTCGCCGACCTGCCAAACATGTTCATAAATATTCGCCGGATTTTCGATCAGATCGAATAAATAGCCGAGGATTTCGTCGCTTTCGGACCGGTCCATATCGTTGATCCGCATGGTCATCAGCCGGTTGATAAAAACCGACCGCTCGCCGGTTTCCGGATGGGTGCGGATCACCGGGTGCGAATATTGCGGTGCGCCGGGGTCGACCTCGCCGGGCCGCGTACTGGGGTTGGTGTCGTAATTGAAATAGTTCAAGGCGGTCAGCCCGGCGAGCCGCCTCTTCCAGTCGTCGCTGAGCGAAGCAAAGATTTTCGCGCAATTGCTGAAGCACGTGTTACCGCCGACATCGGGGATGATAACGCTGTAAAGGGTAGACCCCTTGCACGGCTGTTCGGAATAGGCTTGGTCGATATGGAACATCATTTCGCCGCGCTGCACCGCGGTCACACGGTCGGGCTCTTCCCTATTGGTTACCCAAAGGGTCTTGGTGGCGGTCGCTTGAGATTTCAGACCGGCCAATTCACCGAACAGGCGGCAGAACCGTTCCTGCTCGTCTTCCGTTATCTCCTGGTTGCGAATGACCAGGACCTTATATTCGAGCCACGCTTGCCGTAGCGCATCGGCGGTGGCGCCGTCGATCGGTTGCCGCAGATCGATGCCGGAAATCTCCGCGCCGCCGGCATCCGACAGGGATGTGATGGCGATTTTTGACTGTCCGGGCATGGTTACTGTATCGGGCATGGGGCGGTCCTCGCACGCGCAAAGAATTGTCTGGGCGATTCTATAACGAGGATGCCGGGGGGCGCAAATGCCCTTCGCCGTCGATACGATAAAGAAAAAGCGACCCGGTCCGAGACCGGATCGCTTTCAATCTGAAGGTTGCCGCGATTACTGCTGCGGTGAAAACGGCGCGGCGAACACGATCTTATTGTCCTGGAAGACCAGCTCGTCTCCGCCGCCTTTGGGCGGCCAGATGCCCTTGGCCGCCGCTTCTTCGCGCACTTCGCGGCGATGTTCGAGGCTCTCATACGGCCAGATGTGGACAAACTTGTTAAGCGGGCCGAGTTCCGTGGTCATCGCCATCAGCAGGGGCGAGAGCTTTTCGCGGGCTTCCAGCGCGGCACCCCAGCGTTCCTTGATGCCGCCGACCGAATGCGGCTTAATGGTGTAGCTGCGCCATTCGAATACCGGCCCGGTTTTGGATTTGTCGAAATCGGGGGTGAATGGGAAAGGGACGAAAATTTCCGAAAGCTGTTCGACAAGGTTGTCTCCCAGATGGGGCGGCCAGTTGGGGTCTTTGCTGGCTTCCGCCCGGATTGCGGCGCGGGCCGCGAGATCTTCATAAGGCCATATATGAATGATCTGATTGAGCGGTCCTATTTCGGTATAGAAGAACGCCGAAAGCGGTGAAAAATTCTTTCGGGTTTCGTACCCCTTGGCGAAATTCTTGATGACGTCGCCCTGCGATCGCGGCTTTATCCGGTAAGTTCTGACTTCAAATAACATAGCCTCTCCCCCTATTTGGTGTTGATATTCTCAGTTTGGCTCATTTCGCGGCGACGATCCATCCCGATTTCAGAGTTCGAATTTTCGGTGAACCGGGCGGGCGTGTCTGGACCGTAGAGGTTCCATAAGATATGGAAAGCGTGGCTCGCAACCGGGACAATAGCGGAACCAAACGAATTTCGGTGCCGTCAGGGTTCTTGACGGTTCTTACGGCAAGAGAGGATGACCCGATGACAATCGATAAGCAACTGGCGGACAAGGTTCTCGCTCAGATCGACCGCAAGGAACTGGCGCAGCTTGCCTGCGACCTGACCGATATCCCAAGCCCGACCGGGCAGGAAGGCGCCGTCGCCGAGTTTATTCTGAACTGGTTTGCCACCAACGGCCTGAAAGCTGTCCGCCAGGATGTGGACGTGGACAGACCCAATGCTATCGGCGTGCTGAAGGGCAACGGCACTGGGCTCAGCCTCGGGTTCAACGGCCATATGGATACGAGCTTCACCGGAACCAGCGAAGATCTGCGCATGGTCTCCAACATCGAACCGGAGGACGAACTGCGCGGCCGTATCGTCGGCGACAAGGTGCAGGGTCTCGGCGTCTCCAACATGAAAGGCGGCCTGGCGTCCTTTATGATGGCCGGTAAGCTGCTCAGGAAAGCCGGTGTGGAGCTGAAGGGCGACATGGTGATGGCCGCGGTGGTCGGTGAAATATCCCGCACGCCCGTTGGCGAATGGCAAAGCAAGAATTACCGCGGTGAAGGAACCGGGACCCGGCATCTGCTAACTCATGGCATGCATACCGACTATGCGGTTTGCTGCGATGCGTCGGACCTCAACATCGTCTGGACCCAAACCGGCGTCGTGCAAATGCGGATCGCCACGTTTGGCCAGGCCCAGGCGGCCTGGGGCACGAAGCGCGAAACCCATCCAGCGGCGGAAATGAACGCCATCGTGAAAATGACCCGCATTATAGCGGCGGTCGAAGCGTGGGGCGCGGCGTTTGAGGAAAAATACATCTATGACGGTCCCACCGGACCGCTTTGGCCAAAGGTCAACATCGGCGCGATCGAGGGCGGCGCTCCCTATCGGCCCAACTATTTTCCCGGCGTGTGTACAATCTATGTGGATGTCCGCATGCCGCCGCAGGTGCGGCCGGTCCTGATCCAGCACGAGATGGAAAAAATGCTCAACGGGCTGGGGATGCCCTACGAGCTGGACCTCTACAAATCGCTGCTCGGTCACGAAGGCAAGAATGTGGAGCCGCTGGTGCAGTGCGCCGAGGAAGTTCACCAGCATCTGTTCGGCGAAAAGATCCAGCCCGAGCCACCCAATCGCGCCAGCATCTGGACCGACACCAACATCTATAACGAGATGGGAATCCCGGCCATCAAGATCGGCCCGCATGGAAGGCGGATCAGCGCACGCAATGAAGAAATCGAGATCGACAAAATGGTCAAAGCTACCCAGATCTATGCCCTGATGGCGCTCGATATCTGCTCCCGCGAGCGGCCCACGTCATAGGGCGGCGGTCTTTCGCATTTTCCGCCGCAAGTAACATTAAATAAATTATGACGCAGCCCCCGCCCTGGCCGTTTCCCGATAGCCGCAATCTGTTCCGCGAACCGCTTTGCCGGGCGGATGATCTTGGCATGCCTATCCCGGATTCGCCCGATGCCTGTTCGGTCGCCCTGCCGCTGTGGGCGCATGCCGTCGGGTATGAAGAACAGGCGCCGGAGGTCATCGGCCGGATGCAGTGCGGCTATCCGAGATTTTTCTTTCATCCAGCCGTATCGGCCTTGATGGCGGCGGCGAAGGCCAGGCTTGGCGATTCGGGTTCCGTCTGTTTTGCGTTTCCGTCGTTGCGCACGGCGGAACGGTGCGCCGCCTATATTTTCGCCAAGCATGGCGTCAAGGCGCCGGTGGAGGCTTTCGGGTCCTGCAATGTCCACGTCGTAACCTGTTCCGGCGACCATGCTCCCACCGCGAAGGCCTTCTGGCAGCACACCGGTCTGGTTGTTTCGTCGCGCCGCGCCCGGTCCGCCCTGTCCGGCGCATCCAGTGAGGACAGCAAGGGCACAGACGCAAGGCGCATCATCCGCGACCGCCTGGCGGCGTTTTATTCGGTGACCGCGGACGACGTTCTGTTGTTTCCCTCCGGCATGGGGGCGATCTTCGAGGCCAACCGTCTGGCGTCGGAAATCCATCCCGGCCGGCGGCGGGTTCATCTTGAGTTTCCGTTCCTCGATACGCTGAAGGTGCAGCAGGAATTCGCCGGCGACGTGTCCTTGTACACCGCCGTGGGCGGCGATGATTTCGCCCGGCTCATCTCAGGCGGCGAGGCCCTCGGCGCCGTGATGACCGAGGTTCCATCCAACCCGCTTCTGAAAACCATCGATTTTGACAGCGTCATGCCGGTGGTGCGCGGTCACGGCGCATTGATGATTGTCGACGATACCCTGGCGACGCCCTTCAATGTCACCGCCATGCGTCACGCCGATATTGTCGTGACCAGCCTGACCAAATTCTTTTGCGGACATGGCGACGTCTTCGCCGGCGCCATGCTGCTCAATCCGGAATCGCCCCATTACGAGCGGCTGTCAACGGCCTCGCATTCCAATCATGAAGAGCTGTTGTGGGGGGCTGACGCGGTGGTGCTGGAGGAACGGTCGCGGGATTTCGAAAGCCGGGTCAGACGCATCAATCAGGTCGCGGAGGATCTGGCGGATTATTTGCGGGATCATACGGCTGTCGAGACCCTGTATTATCCGAAGTACGATCAGGTGGGCGGTTACGAGGCCCTGCGGGCGGAGAAGGGCGGGTATGGCGGGTTGATATCGATCCTGCTGCATGATGCGCCGCGCAACGCGCCACAATTTTACGACCGG
>JAQBTY010000341.1 GCA_027624735.1 Pseudomonadota bacterium
ACGCTCAGACCTGAGCGTAACAGCCCAGCGTTACCGGCGGCAGGGCTGGTTCACCGGACGGTCACGAAAAAGCGGTAGAAGTAGAGTTTGAGTCTTTTTGACGACCAGCTCACGCACCCGCTGGTCAAGGTACGCTTTGAATAGCAGGAAGCCTGAAATACAAGTCAATACCGGTACAGTCGAACGGAATAGACCGTGCTGGAAGAACGCCTTTATAAAGGGGAACCAGCCATCGGCAGTCTCACCAAGCGGAATGTAGGGAGGAACGTGTAAGATCACGATGCCAAAAATCAGCATAAATCGAAGCAATTCGATGCGGTCACTGATATTTTGGTCCAGCGACAACTTCTGCGCCGTCTTGGTGCTCATGGGAAACCTATAACTCGTTATTTTTTGGGGATATTTGGCTGCTAAAAAGCACTCCGACAGGACGCAAATTTTTTCCGTGACGAGGGTATAATCAAAAAGTGACTAAAATGGTTACACGGCAAAAATGGTGGGCAAAAAGAACCACCCTACAGCCGAATTGTATATCGTACCGACGCTCCCGCGTGAGGATAGCCAGAAATAACCGTACAGACTTTTGCGTGACCAACACGGCGACCGGAGCGATAGTGATCCCGAGAAGAACTTGCGCAAACCGTTAAATTCCTTATGTTTTGGCTTCGCCTCCTGGCGCCCCAGCCGTCTTTAATACAGAGCCTACCCATGCAAAGAGGCCGACCATGACCGTTTTGTTGGATGCACAAGGTCTCATGTGTCCCCTGCCGGTGCTGCGCGCGCGAAAGAAAATTAGCGAGATAGCCCCGGGGGAATTACTGACGGTGCTTGCCACCGACCCAGCCGCTTTGCGTGATTTTCAGGCTTTTTGCGAACAGACCGGGCATCCTTTTGTGTCCGGCGTGGAAGCCGGTGGCGTTTATACGATCGTTCTGCAACGTAAATCGTAATCCGGCCTCGGCGGCTTCACGAAACGGCAGTACTCCGCATGCCTTGGGGCGCCAGACACCGTTCCGCCAACTCAAACCCGGCTTGAACCATAAGGGCGAGCAGGGCGGCCGGAACAGCCCCTTCCAGGATCAGACCGACGTCGTCGAGGCGGATTCCGGTCAGGATGGGTTGTCCATAGCCGCCGGCGCCGATCAACGCCCCGAGTGTCGCCGTCCCCACATTGATAACGGCGGCCGTCTTGATGCCGGCAAGAATGGCGGGTACCGCCAGGGGCAGATCTATATGTCTTAAACGCGCGGGCAGGGGCAGGCCGAGCGCGGTCGCGGAATCGATGAGGTTCGCCGGGATTGACGTCAGACCCGCATGGGTGTTGCGAACGATCGGCAGAAGGCTGTACAGGAACAGCGCGGCGATCGCCGGGTATGTCCCGATCCCCAGCAAAGGGATCATGAAGACCAGCAGCGCCAGACCCGGGATGGTTTGAACAATGGCAACGATGCCTAGAATGATCTGTCCCAGCTTTCTTTGACGTGAGGCAGCGATGCCTAAGGGAACGGCGAAAAGGATGGCCGCGGATAATGAAATCGCCACCAGCGTCAGATGCTCGGCCGTGTGACGCCAGAAACGGTTCCAGATGGTTTCCTCTGCCGCGCTCCGGTCAATATTCATATCTTTCGACAGAAACGCCGTGGCGACCATCGTTTCCGATTTTTTGGCGATTTTGACGGCGGCGTTAAGGCCGGACATACGTGCCGCCTGGATCCTGCCCTCAAGGCGCTGGATCGCCTTCACAGCTTGCGGCGCCGTCTCCCTGAGCGCCGTTCGATAGAGAATGACCGCGTCATAGGTCGGGAAGTGGCCTCGGTCGTCTTCCAGCAGGCGCAAACCGTAATAGGTGATTTCCGCGTCGGTGGTGTAGACGTCGATGGCATCGATGTCCCCGGACTCAAGGCCGCGATAAGCGAGATCGTGATCGAGCCCTTTGACGTTTTGGTGCTTTAGCCCGTAATGCCTTTTGAGCGCCGGCCAGCCATCGCCGCGATCCAGGAATTCGTTGCTGAAGCCAAGCCTCAGGTCCTGGTGCCTGCCGAGATCGGATATGGTTTTGAGGCCGTACTGCTTGGCAAGCGATGGTTTGACGCCGATGGCATAGGTGTTGTTGAACCCCAGCGGCCAGGTCATGGATATACCGTGCTTGGCAAGCGCCTTATGAATATCGGAACGTTTGCCGATGGTTTCGCCGGCCAGGATTTCGCGGATGATGGTGCCGGTGTATTCGGGGTAGAGGTCGATTTCGCCACGCAGAAGGGCGCTCCATAAAATTCTGGTGCCGCCCAACTGCCGTCTATGCTCCGCCGCGTGACCGGTATGACGCACCAGTCCGGCCAGAATTTCTCCCAGCACAACAGATTCGGTGAATGTCTTCGAGGCGATGGTAATCTTCGACGGGGCGCTCAGGACCGGTCCCGCTGCCAGCAAGACAAACGCGAGCACCGCGATCGTCATGAATCTCATGGGGAACAGCGTGCTCACGACCCTGCCTCGGCCAGAATATCGCCGATACCACGCTGTGCGGATATGAAGCGTCGAACGAATTCATCGGCCGGCGCCTCAATAAAATTACGAAAGCTTCCCGACTGGACAATCAGCCCGTCGCGAAGCAGGAAAAGGGTATCGCCAAAATACCCCGCCTCGGCCATGTCATGGGTGACCATCACGACCGTCTTGTTGAGCGTCCGAAATATATCGCGCAGTTCGGCCTGCAAATCGTGACGAATAATGGGATCGAGCGCGCCCAGCGGTTCGTCCATCAGGAGGATTTCGGGATCGAGCATCAAGGCCCGCATCAGGGCGACACGCTGGCACTGTCCGCCGGATAAATGACCGGGTAACCGGTCGAGTGCTACTTCCGGGAAGTGGGTGAGGCGGCATAGCGCTTGCACGCGATCGGTCATATCTGTTGCGCCGCGCTTCAGGTGACGGGCCATCAGCGTGATGTTCCCCCGTGCGGTCAAATGGGGAAACAGTCCACCACCCTGAATGACGTACCCCATGCGCTGACGCAGCGCCGGCGCGTTGGCAGTCGTAAGCGGTGTGCCGCCAAATTCGATGTCGCCATGGTCAGGTGGGGTCAGGCCGATCATCAGCCGCAGCACGGTTGATTTGCCGCAGCCGCTGGGCCCGATCAATACGGTGGTCCGGCCGGTTTCGGCTTCAAGATCGACCGGGCCAACGGCGTGGACCGGGCCAAAGCGTTTGGTCACATTGCGTAGCTTGAGCATCGCTGAAATACAACCGATTGCAACGGACTCGGCAAGCGCGGATTGTTTACACCGGCCAACCGGTTTATTTATATCCACTAGCACCCCGCCCGGCGGCTGGGTCGGGAACAGAAATGAACACATCGATTAACACCGGCGCCCTACCGGCCAGGCGCTCATCGGCGCAACAATGGGCCGTGATCTGGCTGGTGGGTGCAGGACATTTCATTAGCCATTTCTACGTTCTTTGTCTGCCGCCACTGTTTCTCCTGATGTCCGCTGACCTGGTGATGGCCGATGGCCAACCCGTGTCGAAAGCCGGTCTTGGCTTTGTCCTGACTTGTTTTTTTATCGCGGTAGCGTCCGTTCAGATGCCGGTCGGGATGCTGGTCGACCGCATCGGCGCCCGCCGCGTTCTGTGTTCCGGATTATTTATCCTGTCTGGGGCCATAACCCTGGCGGGTCTGACCTCATCCTATTGGGGGCTGGTCGGCCTGTTCTTTGTTGCGGGTATGGGAAACAGCGTCTTTCACCCCTGCGATTACGTCATCCTGTCGTCCTCGATCGATGAAGACAGGATGGGCAAGGCGTTCAGTATTCACAGCGTTTGCGCCCAAACCGGCTTTTTCGCCGCGCCCGTCGTCATGGCCCTCTTGGCCAATCTCTATGACTGGCGGACCGCGCTCGTGATTGCGGGGGCGATGGGATTGGTCCTTGCACTCTTTATCCTGATGTCACAGCGCATTCTGTACGACAGTACCGAGCGAAAGAAAAAGGAGCCGGGCCAGTTGCGGCGGACCTGGCACGCCTTGATGAAACCCAAAATCGTCGCGCATTTCGTCTATTTCGCCACTTCGTCGGCGGCGACGACGGCGCTCAGCAGTTTTATGATCGTCGCCCTCGGCGCGCATTACGGTATGTCGAACGCCGTCGCCAACAGTATTCTGTCCGCCTATCTGGCGGCCGCCATAGTCGGCGTGGTGATCGGCGGGTATCTCGCCGACAAGACCAAACGCCATGATCTGGTTCTTGTGATCACGCTTTTGGTGTCGGCGGCCTGCGTTGCCGTGGTCGCGACTGGCGTTGCCTCTTTCTGGGTCATCGTTGTGGCGCTGGTCATCACGGGTGCAACGAAAGGCGTCCTGACGCCATCGCGCGATATCATGGTCAGAACAGACGCGCCGCCGGCATTGCTCGGCGCCGTCGTTGCATTTGTCACTGTTGGCTTTACCATTGGCAACAGTTCCATGCCGACAATCGCGGGCTGGTTTGTCGATATAGGGTCGCCTCTGGCTGTTTTTTGGTCGGCTTCCATACTGAGTCTGGTGGCGATAAGCTGTGTCGTCATTTCGCGGCGCGGAGAGACTGATTCCGAACCCGCGGAATCTCATTCTTGAGACTGTTGATTCTTGTGCCGCTGGCGTATTTATGGCAGCAGTCAAATCTTCAATAGGTCGTTGCAGTGGATACGATTGTTGCTAGTGTTGCGATTCCAACGCTTGTTTCCCACGGTTGA
>JAQBTY010000342.1 GCA_027624735.1 Pseudomonadota bacterium
CAACAAGAATCCTTTTCAATGGGCCCAGCAAGCGTTAATTTCGCTTTCTCAATGAGTCGGGGTATATTTCCAACAATCATAAAAATATCGATCAATCAGACAGGGAAACTAAGATGAAACAATCCAGGATATTTTCGGTCGGCCTTGCCGTGCTGGCCGGCGCTGCGGTAACGGCAATGCCGGTAAGCGCCCAGTACTTCAAGGGCAAGACCATCACCGTGCTGGTGGGCTATTCGGCCGGCGGTGGCGCGGATACGCAGTCGCGCCTGCTGACGCCCTATTTGGCGAGCCATGTTCCGGGCAGTCCGAAGATGATCGTCAAGAACATGACCGGCGGCGGCGGCACCAAGGCGCAGAATTTCCTCTATGAGCGGGCCAAGAAGGACGGCATGACCATCGTCTATTCGCCGGCCTCGCCGATGGATCAGCTACTCGACCAAAAGGGCATCCGCTACGATTACGGCAAAATCGAAATCATCGGGGCCATGGTCGGCGCACCGGTCATGGCCTATGCCCGCAAGGATCTGGTGTCCGGCGGTTTGACAAGGCCCGAGGACATCGTAAACGCAAAGGGCATCAAGATCGGCGGCCGCCGCGGCACGTCGTGGCTCGATCTGTTCGCGCGCGGGGCGCTCGATACGCTCGGTGTCAAATACACCTATGTGCCCGGCTATCGCGGGGGCGCTCGGGTGTCCGCCGGCGTTCGGCGGGGCGAGGTCAGCATGGCGGGCAATGGCCTGGACAGCTGGATCGCGCGCTTCGCACCCAGCATGGCCGGACCGGAAGGCTCCGCGCTGCCGCTGTGGTATTACCAGTTCCGCAAACCCGATGGCACGCCGATGAAATCGGAAACCGGTGGATTGCGGACCTTCGAATCGGTGTATCGGAGCATTCACGGCAAGCCGCCGTCGGGCCCGTTCTGGGACAAGTTCAAGTACCTGATCAGCCTGCGTTCAGCCGTCACCCATCTCTACATGGGGCCTCCCGGCATGAACAAGCAGGCGCTGTCGGCTCTGCGGGCGGGCTTCGACAAGATGATTGTTGATCCGGTGGCGATGGCCAAGCAGAAGAAGATTCTGCACAATGTCTACCGGCCGGTCAGCCGCGACGGCGCCGCCAAGGCCTTCAAGGATCTCAGCAAGGTTGATCCCGTCGTCGTCAAGTATTGGCAGAACTATGTCAAGCAGGGCAAAAAGCGGAACAAGAAGAAAAGCTAGTGGGTTAGAGCTTTCATGATCGCCCGCTCTCCGCTGCTGCGGGGACGCGGGCGGTTTTTCTTTCATGTTTGCGTCGTTACGACCTTCCCCTGAGGTTTCTCCCCATGCTGGATGCGTTTATCACCGGCCTGATCCTGGTCTTTCAGTGGCCGGCCATCGGCTTTTTGCTGCTCGGCATCCTGATCGGCATCTGGCTGGGCGCCGTGCCCGGGCTCGGCGGGGTCATCGGTCTGGTGATCCTGCTGCCCTTTACCTTTGGCATGGAAACGGTGAGCGCGTTTGCGCTGTTGCTCGGCATGTATGCGGTGACCACGACCAGCGACACCATCGCCTCGGTGATGCTGGGTATACCCGGGACGGCGGCGTCACAGGCGACCATCCTGGATGGCTATCCGCTGGCCCAGAAGGGTGAAGCGCAGCGGGCCTTCGGCGCGGCCTTTACGGTGTCGGCTTTCGGCGGCGTATTCGGGGCGCTGGTTCTGGCGGCGTCGCTGCCGCTGGTGCTGCCAATCATTCTAGCCTTCGGCAATCCGGAGGTGTTTGCGCTAGGCATTCTTGGCCTCAGCATGGTGGGCAGCCTGAGCGGCAACTCCATTTCCAAGGGGTTGATCGTCGCGCTCGCCGGTCTGTTGCTGTCCAGCGTCGGCTATGCCGAGGCCGAATCGGTGCCGCGGTATTTTTTCGGTGAGGATTATCTGCTCGATGGGTTGCCGATCATTCCCATTGTGCTTGGTCTGTTTGCGCTGCCAGAGGTGATGGAACTGGCCATAAAGGACACTTCCATCTCTAGCGTAACACGTGAGCAGGCCAAGGATGTAACCATCATGACCGGCGTGCGGGATGCCTGCACCCATTGGTGGCTGGCGCTGCGCTGCGCTGCGCTCGGCACCTATGTGGGCATGTTGCCGGGTCTCGGCGGCGCCATCGTCGACTGGCTTGCCTATGGGTATGCGGTGCAAAGCGCCAAGGATAAATCCATGTTCGGCCGGGGGGATATCAGGGGCGTCATCGCGCCCGAAGCCGCCAACAATGCGGTCAAGGGCGGCGCTCTGATCCCGACCGTTGCCTTTGGTGTACCCGGTAATCTCGGCACCGCCATCCTGCTGGGCGCGTTGCTGATCCAGGGTCTTAAACCCGGCCCCGAAATGCTGACCACCCAACTGCACATCACCTTCAGCATGGTGTGGACCATAGTGGTGGCCAATATTATTGCTGCGGGGCTGTTGATGATCTGGTCCAACCAACTCGCCAAGGTCGCCTTTAT
Source organism: Pseudomonadota bacterium (assembly GCA_027624735.1). Taxonomy (GTDB): domain Bacteria; phylum Pseudomonadota; class Alphaproteobacteria; order MPNO01; family UBA2964; genus JAQBTY01. Next base: position 2,482 of record JAQBTY010000342.1, read on the forward strand.
TCGCGGCCATCTGATCGTTCCCGGTGTGATCCTGTTCGTGTTCATGGGCGCCTGGCTTGGTCAGGCGTCGATCGGTGACTGGATCGTTTGTCTTATCGCCGGGGTTTTTGGTGTCGTGATGAAGCGTGGCGGATGGCCGCGGCCGCCGCTGGTGTTGGCGCTTATTCTGGGTAATATCCTGGAGAATTCGCTCTATATCAGCACAATGGCCAATGAAGAACCGCTCGCCTGGCTGACCCGGCCCATCGTGCTTATCATATTTGCGCTGACCGCGATTACGCTTGCGTTCTCCGTGCGCGGCATGGTCCGGACCAAGCGGAGCGGTGATCAGCCCAAAACCGGCGAAGGCCGCGAGGAAAATTTCTTTTTGTCGTTGCCCCTGTCGCTGGTCCTGTTCATCGCGTTTTCTTTCGCGGCAATCGAGGCGACAAAATGGGAACTGCCGGTCGGCCAGTTTCCGCTGTTTATCTCCTTGCCGGGGATCGCGTTCTGCCTCTACGTGCTGATCGGCGATGTGCGCGGCGTGGTTCGGGTCAGCCGGGCGGAGGATGGATTCGGGGGAGCACTCTCGAAAGCGGCAACGCGCGCCATGCTCGGCGACGCCAGCCAGTTCCTGGGTTATTTGCTCGCCATGTTGTTGCTGACGTTCATCATTGGGCAGATCGCAGCGCTCTGCCTTTTCGTCGCGCTCTATCTGTGGCGCTGGGGTGGCTACGGCGCGCGCGTTTCCCTTGGCTATGCCTTTGTTGGCTGGGTATTCCTATTCGGATTCTACGACCGGGTCATGAACGTGTTGTGGTTTGACTCGACACTAAGCGGATTTTACGGAACGGTGATGGAAACTATCGGCCTGTAAGACAATCGATGGAGTGCGAGAATAGACAGGAAAGGGAGTTCAGCATGTCCAGATGGCAATATAGTTGTGAACACACCGGCCCCGGAACACTGGCTGGCCGCTACATGCGGCAATTCTGGCAACCTGTTCACGTACTTGATAAGATTCCGCCCGGACAGGCCAGGCCCCTGCGTATCATGGGGGAGGAATTTACTCTGTATCGCGGGGAAAGCGGTACTCCCTATCTAGTCGATTCCCACTGCGCCCACCGCGGGGTCCAGCTATCCGTCGGCCGGGTCGATGGCGAAGAAATCGCCTGCCTCTATCATGGCTGGAAATACACCGGTCTTGGGCAATGTGTTGAGCAACCCGGCGAGCTTGATGAGCAATTCTCGTCGCGCGTCAAAATACGGGGCTATCCCACCCGGGATTATCACGGGCTTGTCTTTGCCTATCTCGGCAAGGGTGACGCGCCGGAGTTTCCGATCCATCAGGCACTGGAAGGCGAGGGTATCCATGAGGCGAGATCTTATGAGCGCGACTGCAATTTGACGAATTTTCTCGACAATCAGCTTGATGAGGTTCACGTCGGGTTCACCCATCCGGTTGGCTATGCGCGCCTACCTGAAATACCCAAGGTCCGCATCAGCCGGACCAAGTTCGCGGCGGTTTCTCACTGTTCCCGGCCGGGACGCGTCGATCGCATATCGGAATTTCTCATGCCCAATATGCTGCGGTTTAAATCGACGACGCCCTATGAAGGGGTGAACTGGGCCGATGCCGTAGCCTGGCGCGTGCCCAAGGACGATGCGACGACGCTGTCGTTTACGATTAACCGCTACGTTACCACCAAGGAAGGGGAGGAGGCCTTTCTCGCCCGTCAGAAACGGCTGCGCGCGCTGCCTGTCCCCGATGTCAACGCTTTCGCAAAGCGTATCCTCGCCGGTGAACTGACGTTCGACCAGGCCATGGAGGAGATGGGCGAACATGATCCGCGCTATGACGTCACCCTCCAGGACCACCTGACCATGCAGGGTCAGATGGTGGTTTCGAACCGTGAAGCCGAAGTGCTCGGCCAGGCGGATACGGGTGTCGTCGCTGTCCGCGATCTGTGGAACGAGCAACTTGAAGATCTGGACAAGTACGGCGAAGGCCGGGTCTGGATCCTACCGCCGCCGACCGTCCTGACATCGGGTGAAGATTTGCAGGAAACCGGCTGATTCTTATCCTGTCGTTGGCCAGGGTTTGCCCCACCGGTCGAGATAGACCACCTCCGACAGGGGAGCGCGCCGGGTCGGGCCGAATTTTCCCACCGGGTAGCCGATCGGAATGATCGCGTAGGAATGCATGTCTTCGGGCAGGCCAAGGATCGCCTCTACCTCTTTTTTTAAATGCAGAT
>JAQBTY010000343.1 GCA_027624735.1 Pseudomonadota bacterium
ATCGTCCGTCTCCTTCCTCGGAAACAGACCCTAACCTCAAAACAGGGAATTTTCAGGGGGCATGGTCATCGGGAACCAGAATGGCCGTGTTATTTTCTCCGAATTCCTGGTTTTCCCGCTTATTGTAGACTATTTTCAACGCCTCGATGGCGCAGTTGTTATAGATTTTGCGGGCTTCAATCTTTAAGCTTTCGTTACTAAAAGAATTGAGAAACTCCGTCTCGCTTTTTGAGAGTTCCAGTTCCCCCTTTCCGGCAAGCACCTTACCAAATATTCTGTTAAGTCCCCCTTCCAACTCTCCTTGGAATTTCACGCTGCCACCTGAAGAGCACAAAATCGCAAGGGCTCGCACCTGATCCGGTAACGTATTGTTTTGCGCTTGAGCGCAAGTCGCTAGAAAAATTGACCCGATCACAGACCCGATCACAGATATGGCCCCAAAAATTTTCTTCATGCACTTTATCCCGTATGAAGAGAACAACTATAAATAGATTATTCGTAAAGTATCAGAGAAGAGCCAGTTATTTCAAGGGCCATGGCATAAACAACATGTCCGTTATCGCAGCCTTTCATTGTTCCACCCGAGTTCGCCCTCTTTGCTCACGCCGCCGGTCCGCTTCACATTGGAACCCGCCATCTCCTATATCGGCGATGACGAGCTGGTCGAGGTCACGCCGAAATCGATCCGCCTGCGCAAACGGTATCTCGATCCCCATGACCGGAAACGTAACGCAAGGCAGATGGCCGCGACCGGATAAAAACAGGCGACGTACCCTGGTGCTAAGGCCGTCCCTCCCTATAGGGTGGTCCGCGGGATAACCGCCTGACAGGAGGATTTTTTGGACCCGCTTTACCCGGCTGCCGTTACCCTACTGACGCTGCTTTTTTATCTGGTGGTCACCATGAATTGCGGCCGCAATCGGGCCAAACATAAAATTGCGGCGCCCGCGATCACCGGCAACGAGGCATATGAGCGCACCTATAGGGTGCAGATGAACACGCTGGAACACATGGCGTTCTTCCTGCCGTCGATGTGGTTATATGCCTGGTCGGTTTCCGCGGCTTGGGCAGCCGGGATCGGGGCGGTCTGGATCATTGGGCGAATAGTCTTTGCGTTGGCCTATTACCGGGATCCCACGAAACGGGCGCCGGGAATGTTCATCACCTTCGCGGCGCAAATCGTCCTGTTTATCGGCGCGCTGATTGGTGTCGGCGGCATGCTGATCGCCTGAAGTCAGTTCACCCTCCCGGCGCAGTTGATGCAAAGCGGAGTGGCGGGATCGTTTTCCAGGCGCTTCGGCGCGATGGGCTCTTCGCAGACGCTACAATAGCCAAAATCGTCCTCTTCGATGCGCTGCAAGGCAGCTTTGATCCGGTCCACTTCCTGAGCGCGGCGGCGGCCGGTTTCTTCTTCCATCGCCTGTTGCTGAATGGCGTCCATCCGCGACAGGCGGCCGATGCGCTGCTGATCGAGCTCAGATTCGGTCCTGGTTTCGGCGCGCGCTTCGATCACCTGCTCGAGTTCCTTACGCCGGTCGAGCAGGCGTTTCTTCATGGCCGCAATGTCGAGGTTGGGGGCCGAGCTCATATGTCTCGCCTCTCTGCTATATGTATTTGGCGTTTTTTCCATTGGCGCCGAATTTTATGTCAAAACTCTATCATCCGACTCCGTAGCCGCATAGCGGATAACAGCACGTAACATTGACAAGCGCCTGTCCCGCCGGGAGACTGACCGCCCTTTCCGAACTTAAGATTTATGGCTGAAATCTCGGACAACCCTACGGCGGAACAACGCCATTGTGAGGCCTTCTTGCGCGAAAACGCGGATCTCGATATTCGCCGGCCCGCCCATATTTGGAATGCCACCCCCCTCGACCGGCTGGCAACCGGCCAACCCACGGAAATCCTCGCGGGCCACACACCGGAATCGGTGATCGTCCGGCGGTCTCTGGTCACCCTTACCACCAGCAGGACCAGCTTTGATGTTTGGGCGGCGCTGGCCTATCTCGAAGGCTTGCTGTCCGATTACCGGCGCATCGCGCCGCGCTATTCCTTTATGCAGACCGCTGGCCAGGCCAGTATCGCGGCGGAGAACGAATACCGGCTGACGCTATCCGACCCGGCCCTCCTCGAACCGGTCAATACCGCGCTCGGCACTATGGCCGCGAACCAAGCCGGCCTATCCCGGATCAGGCAACGTGTCATGGATGTCCGAGTCGTTCGCGCCGGGCCGTGGGGCGGGGAAACCGGGGAACTTGTCGTCGAGGCGCTTCAGAATCACGCGCTCGCCGGGGCAAGCTCCCTCTGGGTGCTGGCGCATGACGATTCCGATGACGGCAACATGCGCGTCACCCTGGACGGGCTTGAAATCGCGCGCTGGGCCTGGGCGCCCGATCTCCTCGCCAGCCAGCAAGGATCCGGTAACGGTTCCGGCGTCCGCATCGTCGACTGGGACTATCTGTTTGAACGTTTCGCGCAGGCTCTGGACGGATTGCCTGAAGCGACAAAACCGGGCGCCTCATTCTCCATGATCGAGAACGCCAATGTCATCGCACAAGACGATCGGATTAAAGAAGCGCTCGGAATACATAGCGGACTGAAGCCGTTTTTCGACCAAGCGATATCAATATGACTTTTGATCAGATTTTAATGCTCTGCCTGCTGGGCGTTGTCCTGGGGCTCTTTATATGGGGCAAACTGCGTCATGATGTGGTGGCAATCCTGGCTCTGCTTGGTGCGACATTGGCGGGGCATGTGTCCATGTCTGGCGCCTTTGCCGGTTTCGCGAACCCCGCAACGGTCACTGTTGCCCTGGTCCTGATCGTCAGCCGCGGGCTGGTGAACTCAGGGGCCGTCAACATCATCGCGCGCCGTCTGCTCCCGCCGCTGAAGTCGCCGACCGCCCATGTGGGCGCTGTCACCGGCGTTGCCGGCGCCTTGTCGGCCTTCATGAACAATGTCGGTGCTCTGGCGTTGCTGATGCCGGCAGCCTTGCAGTCCGCCGCCAAGGCGGCACGGTCCCCATCCGTCCTGCTGATGCCGCTGGCCTTCGGATCGATTCTGGGCGGGCTAGTGACCTTGATCGGTACGCCGCCGAATATCATCATCGCGTCCATCCGCGAACAGATGACCGGACAGCCTTTCACCATGTTCGATTTCTCGCCGGTGGGCGGCGCCGTCGCGGTGACCGGCATCGCGTTTGTCGCGCTGATCGGTTGGCGTCTCATCCCGCATGATCTAACTAGCCGTACGACGGCGAGCGAGCTGTTCGAAATCGAAAACTACATCACCGAGGCGAAGATCCCAGCGGATCATGAACTGATCGGCAGGGAATTGCGCGAGCTGGATGCGCTGGTTCGCGAACAGGACGCCGTCATTTTGGGTATCACAAGCGGTGATCGCCGGATCGACCCCGCCGCCCGGCGGCGACGGTTGCGCGTCGACGATGTTCTTCTCATCGAAGCCGGGCCGGATGCGTTGAACGCGACCCTGTCGGTTCTCAAGCTCCGCCCCCCGACACCGGAAGCGAATTCGGCTGACGCGGCGGACCCAAATACCGGAGAAACCGAGCAGATCGCCGGTAGCCGGCCGAAACTTCTCGGCAGCCCGGACGTCGCCATCGCCGAAGCCGTGGTGCAACCCCGCTCCCGTCTCACCGGGCGCACCGCCGACGAACTAAGGCTGCGCTCGCGCTTCGGTGTCAATTTGCTGGCGGTTGCCCGCCAGGGCATGCCATCGCGGGGGCGTCTTGGGACATTTCGCTTTCAGGCCGGCGATATTCTTCTGCTGGAAGGCGAACCGGACCGGCTGGGCGAGATTATCGGCGCACTTGGTTGTCTGCCGCTGGCCGAGCGCTCCATCCAGGGCAGCAAGATCCACATGGCCTGGCTGTCCATGGCGATCTTCGGGGCGGCGATTGCCGCCACGGGACTAATGAGTTTCCCTATCGCGCTGGCCATCGCGGTCGTGGCGATGGTTCTGATCAATATCGTCCCGGTTCGCGAACTCTATGACGGTATCGATTGGTCCATCGTCGTCCTTCTGGGCGCGATGATCCCTGTTGGTCAGGCCATGCAGAATACCGGAACAACAACGGTCATCGCCGAGGGCATTTCGGCGTTGGTCGGTGAGTACCCGGCGGCAGTCGCCCTGACCATCGTTCTTGTTCTGACCATAACGCTATCGGACATCATCAACAACGCAGCCACCGCCGTCGTCATGGCGCCCATCGCCGTTGGCGTCGCAAACCAACAGGGAGTCAATCCGGATTGTTTTTTGATGGCTGTCGCCATTGGCGCGTCCTGCGCCTTTCTGACGCCGATCGGCCATCAGAACAACGCCCTGATCATGGGACCGGGCGGGTACCGGTTCGGCGATTACTGGCGCATGGGACTGCCTCTCGAAATTTTGATTGTCGCGGTCGCCATCCCCATGCTGCTGTGGGTCTGGCCGCTGAGCTGACGGAAAAGCCCTGATGTCGTGACGCCGGGGCTTCGCCGCCATCCTCTTTTCGTCATTACCGGGCCCAAGTGCGCTTCACGCCCATGGCCACTGGTGTCCAGTTTAAAATTCGTGGGCCTACTGAAACCGGCCCGGTCGCTGGATTTTTAGGAGATCGAGCCCATAGAAACTCTAATTTCAAGTTCTTCGCCGTATCACCCCCACCCTAACCCTCCCCCATCGAGGGGGAGGGG
>JAQBTY010000344.1 GCA_027624735.1 Pseudomonadota bacterium
TCATGCCGTCGAGTTACCTGGCCTATGCTCAGGATTTCGATGGCGACGGCCGGCGCGATATCTGGAAGAACACCGGCGACGTCCTGGCCTCTATCGCCAATTATTTATCCGTACATGGCTGGAAGCCGGATATGACCTGGGGCAGGGCGGTAAAGATACCCGAAGGGCTGGTCGGGCAGCTAGGCGAATTCACCCGCGGCGCGGCGCGCGGCTGCCGCGCACGGACATCCGAACCCAAGCGCTTATCCGAATGGCAGGCGGCCGGTGTCAGGCGTATCGATGGCGGCAATCTGCCGACGCGCGATTTGTCCGCCGTCCTGGTAATTCCCGATGGTGCGGACGGAAAAGAAGCTTTTCTTGTTTACCGCAACTATGCGGCTATTATGGGTTACAACTGTGCGCATCTCTATGCGATAACAGTTGGTATATTGTCCGATAAAATTGGGAATAATCCATAGCGTGCAGACTTACAGCGTGCAGACGCAATGACGTATCGTTCCGTTACTTTGAGACCGAACAGGGCAATCCCGATCTCTGTGTTATGCGCGTCGTTTTTGTTGGCGAGTTGTGCGGAAACAAGGCTTGTTCTTCATGCCGCAAAAAAACTGTCGAACCCGCCGCAAACAGAATCTGGAAACTACAAGGTAGGCAATCCCTATCGTATCGGCGGCGTCTGGTATTACCCCAAGGTCGATTACTCATACCGTGAGACGGGGGTCGCCTCCTGGTATGGAGCAAAGTTTCACAACCAGCTGACGGCAAACGGGCAGATTTTCGATATGAACGCAATTTCCGCGGCCCATAAGACGCTGCCGTTGCCAAGCATCGTCCAGGTCACGAATTTGACGAACGGCCGCTCGTTGAAAGTGCTGGTTAACGATCGCGGCCCGTTTGCGCACGGCCGAATTATCGACCTGTCCCGCCGCGCCGCCCAGCTATTGGGCTTCGAGCGCGCGGGCATAGCGCGGGTCCGGGTGGAAATCATTGCCCCTGAAAGCCGCCGTCTTGCCAATCTTGCCAATCTTGCCCAACGGGGCAACAGCACCGGCATGATCGCCGCCGAACCATCCGTGCCAGTGAGAATCGCCTCTCTTCCGGCGGATGGAAGCGCCGATGTTAAAGTAGTGCCGGTATCGAGTAATACAAATTTGTTTGTGCAGGCCGGGTCCTTTGTCCGGCGGGATCTGGCCCGGCAAATGGAACGCGATCTGGCGCCGATCGGACCGACCCAGATTGTTGAGGCAACCGTGGGGAAGCAACTTTTCTATCGCGTCCGTTTGGGTCCCGTTGAAACGGTGAATGACGGCGACCGAATTCTCGATGCAGTTGTGCGGACCGGCTATCCCAATGCACAGCTTGTGGTTTATTAACGTCGCTGTTGTCCGTCACTCCCAGCGGATAGAATTTAACGTAGTATGGCGCCCATACCTTACATTCTATCCACTGGATTCGGTTCCTGATTATCGCGCCGCCGCATGGTACAATATTCGTGGCTGTATTTGTGGCTGTCAAAAAATCTGATGGAGAGTGAGTCCGTGACATTTGTCTGTTTTTCACGTTGGAACATCGCCGTATCGATGATCATCACCGCGTTGATCCTTGCCCCGCTTGCCGTTGCGGCGCCAACAGCCGTGCGGGCGCAAGTGATCGATACGACAGCCAAGCAGTCCATCATGATCGATCTGACGACCGGCTCCGTTCTGCTTGAGAAGGACGCCGATGTCCGTATGCCGCCGGCATCCATGAGCAAGCTGATGACCGTTTACATGGTTTTCGAACGGCTCAAGGAAGGCAGGCTGAGCCTCGACGACAAATTTCAGGTCAGCACCAAGGCATGGCGCATGGGCGGTTCGAAAATGTTCGTCATGGTCGATACGCGCGTAAAAATCCGTGATTTGCTGCGTGGCATCATCGTTCAATCGGGAAACGACGCCTGCATCGTCGTCGCCGAAGGTCTCTCCGGTTCCGAAGAGGATTTCGCGGAGGCCATGACCAAACGGGCGACGGAAATCGGTCTGACCAACAGCGCCTTCAAAAATGCCACCGGTTGGCCCGCCGAGGGTCACTATATGTCGGCCCGTGACCTCGCGCTATTATCGACTAAACTTATTCAGGATTTTCCAGAATATTATGGCATTTTCGCCGAACAAGGCTTTGTTTACGGCGGGATCAAACAGCCCAACCGAAATCCGCTTCTTTATAAGGGGTTTGGTGCGGACGGGCTCAAGACCGGTCATACGGAAGCTTCCGGTTACGGTTTGACGGTATCCGCCGTGCGCAAGGGGCGGCGCCTGGTTCTGGTGGTCAATGGCCTTTCCAGCATGCGTGAACGATCATCCGAATCCGCGCGCCTGCTCGATTGGGCTTTCCGGGAAACCGGCAGTTACGCTCTCTTCAAAAAGGGCGATACGATTGGTCATGCCGACGTCTGGCTTGGCGATGCTCCCCGTGTGCCCCTGGTGGCGGAACGCAATCTTACCATCACATTGCCGCAAAGGTCGCGCCGCGATATGAAGGTAAAGCTGGTTTACAACAACCCCATTCCCGCGCCCGTGCAAAAAGGCTCCGTCGTCGGCAAGGTCATCATTTCCACACCCCGTCAATCCGATATCGAACTGCCCGTCGTCGCCGGGGAGTCCGTCGGTCAGTTGGGCATGTTGGGCAGACTGAATGCCGCGCTTAGATATTTGATCTGGGGCAGATCAGCCACGTGACACAGGACACGAACCAGTGACCGCTGTAGTGCGGGGCCGCTTCTTAACCCTTGAAGGCGGAGAAGGCACCGGTAAATCCACCCAACTTCCTTTAATCGCCGCCTGGCTGCGGGATGCCGGGTTGACGGTCGTTGAGACCAGGGAGCCCGGCGGATCGCCCGGTGCGGAAATGATTCGTGAGCTGCTGGTGAACGGGCCGACCGACCGTTGGGATCCGGTAACCGAGACCATGCTGCATTTTGCCGCGCGTCGCGAACATCTTGAACGAACGATCCTGCCGGCGCTTGAGCGAGGCGCCTGGGTGGTGTGCGACCGGTTCGCCGATTCGACACTGGCCTATCAGGGTTATGGGTTGGGGGTCGCGCGCGATGTGATAGGGGATCTCTATCGTATGGTCGTCGGAGACATGAAACCCGATCTGACCTTCATTCTCGATATCCCACCCGAGATTGGCCTGAAGCGCGCCGACGACCGCCAAACGGGCGGTACTCGCTACGAGCGTATGGATGAGGCTTTTCATGGGCGTTTGCGCGACGGATTCCTTGATATCGCCAGACGAGAGACAGACAGGTGCATTGTCCTGGACGCAACGGAATCGATCGACGCGATTGCCGCGCGGATCCGTCAACACATTGAAACCAGGCTGATGACACCACAATCATGAGCGGTGCGGACGATACGGCCTTTCTGAAACCGTCGGAAAATCCCGACCTGATCGGTCATGAGGCCGCCGAGGAGCGTTTCCTTTCAGCCTGGCATTCCGGCCGCTTGCCCCATGGATGGCTGATAACCGGGCCGCGCGGTATCGGCAAGGCGACCTTCGCGTTTCGGGTTGCCCGGTTCGTTTTGTCAGGCGGCGGCGCCAACAAACCCGCCGGTCTGTTCGGGGATCCCGGTCTGTTCGGGGATGAAGGACCCGGCGGCCTGTTTGTCGCCCCAAACGATCCGGTGTTCCGGCGGGTGGCCAGCGGCGCGCATACGGATATGAATACGCTGCAGCGGACGGTCAATCCCGATACCGGCAAACTCCGAACGTCGATCACGGTCAGCGACGTTCGCCGCGCCGGCGATTTCATGCGTCTGACGCCATCGGAAGGCGGCTGGCGTGTCGTCGTCGTCGATTGTGTCGATGAAATGAACGCGAATGCCGCCAACGCCTTGCTCAAAATCCTGGAGGAGCCGCCGAATCGCGCCTTGTTGCTGCTCGTCAGCCACGCGCCGGGACGGCTGCTGCCAACGATCCGCTCGCGCTGCCGCCAGTTACCGCTCAAACTTCTCGGCAGCGATCAAGTCAGTGGCCTGCTGGCGCGCCAACGGCCAGACCTGCCCGAGGCGGAACGCCATGCCATCGCGGGGTTGGCCGATGGCAGCCCGGGCCGGGCTTTGGCGCTTGCCGAAGAGGACGGGCTGACGCTCTATCGCGAACTGATGTTGCTGCTATCGCACCTGCCGCGGCCGCCGGTGGCCGCGCTTCACCTCTATGGCGACAAGCTGGCCCGCACTGGCGCGGAGGAAAAGTTCCGCACCGCGACGGAACTGTTGGGCTGGTGGCTGGGGCGGCTCGCGCGGTCCGGCGCGCGCGGGGAAGGGGGGCCGCCGCCGATCGTCCCCGAAGAAGAGGGGCTGGCCGGCCGGTTGCTGGCCGCCGCGGGGGTTGATCGCTGGATAGGGGTATGGGAGAAGACCAACCGCTTGGCGGATGACACCAGCAGGCTGAACCTCGATCGGAAACAGGCCATGCTTTCCGTGTTTCATGCGCTTCAGAGCGCCATGAAAGCTTAACCATCGCGCCTCTATCATGGGACCCGCAGCACTGGTGTTCGGTTTGTTTATTTCGGACTGGTTGGATGCTATTGATACTATTGTTGTCGAAGAATTTCGAGACGATTTAGACACGGACTTCACCCTCTCCGTCATGGTCGACGAAGGCCGACCATCCACGAGTTTTTGTTTTTT
>JAQBTY010000345.1 GCA_027624735.1 Pseudomonadota bacterium
GCCGTGGGATAGCACCTGGACATCGATGCCGGCCGCATCCATGGACTTGAGGCGCGCCGCGCCGACCTCCTCCAGCTGGTCGCGCACAAAGCCCCCGGTGCGCGCATCGATTCCCTCGAACCGCGCGGTTATTTCGTCGTCGTAATAATGCTCCTCGATCGCGATCACGCGCTGTTCGTTCAGTATCGTCATGTCATCCCCCGGTTTTAGAGTCTGCTGCCGGCGTCGTGAGCCGGAACCCAAGTCCCTTTTTACGTTGTCCGCGCGCGGGTGGAAAGTGGACGCGGAGCGCGGGGTAAAAACGGCGGGTTTTAAGCCGGGACGGAGGCCGATGTCGTCGCGCTCGCCTAAGCTGGACGGATCCCTGAACTAGCTCCCGCTAGCGAAAAATTAACCAAACTCGCGCATATCTGGCGGGTTACCTACTACCGAAAATCGAGGTAACGAGCCCTCGCCAAGTGGAACGGATCGTGTTGCCCAAAGACCACGCCGGAGAAAGAGTTATTCCGTGAACGACGTGTTAACAGCGGTGTACTCCGGCGTTTCCGCTCTGATGCGGGGCAACGAGCGTGCGCGCAACGCGACCGTCATCGTGTTCGGTAACGAAAAGGGCGGCACCGGCAAATCGACGACGGCGATGCATGTTATCGTCGGCCTTCTGCGCGCGGGTTATCGGGTCGGCGCCATCGACCTCGACGCCCGGCAGGGCACGCTATCGCGGTATTTCGACAACCGGCGTATCTATGCCGGCCGCCACGGCCTGCGCTTGCCGCAACCGCTCTACAGCACAATCGAGCGTAGCGAGTTACGCGATCTGGACGCCGCCGAAGCGGAAGAACGCGACCGGCTGGATCATGCCATCGCGGCCATGTCGAATTGCGATTATATCGTGCTCGACACGCCGGGCAGCGCCCACCCCTTGTCGCGCGCCGGACATTCCTACGCCGATATCCTTATCACACCGATCAACGACAGTTTCGTCGACCTGGACCTGCTGGGGCACATCGATCCCGCCACCTATAAGATGGTGAAGCCCAGCTATTATGCCGAATTGGTCGGGGAGCAGAACAAACTGCGCATGCGGCGCGGCGACGATCAGTTGGATTGGATCGTCATCCGCAATCGACTGGCGTCTTTGGAATCGCGCAATAAACGAAATATGGATGTGGCGTTGACCGATCTGTCCAATAGCCTCGGAATGCGTTTGGTCCCCGGATTTAGCGAGCGGGTGATTTTTCGCGAGCTGTTCCTGAAAGGCTTGACCCTGCTTGATCTGCGCGATGAAGGAACCAAAGTCGCCCTAACCATGTCGCACATCGCCGCCCTGCAAGAGGTCCGCGACGTGTTGCGGGCGATTGGCGTCTGATCTCTTCCCGCGCGCCCAAGCCTTGTGCTTTCGCGGCCCTGTTCGTTACAAAAAACGGCGGCTCCGAAGAGCCGCCGTTTGCAAGCGTACCGCCTTTAGTTGTGCGGTGGCCTAATCTTCATCTTGCTCAGAAGGAATTTTTTCGACGATAATCTCAACCACCGGGTTATTCCAATCATAGACGATTGGGTCGAGATCACCGGAACCGAAAATGCCATTATGGACGTGGATGAAGCCCTCACCATCGCCGTAGTTGGTGCCCAGGTCATCGCCATTTCCACCAGCTGACGCCGGAACGTCGCCTGACAGCTCATTGTTGGCTTCGCTGCCGGCATCAAAAGCAGTCGCGTAAAAGGTTGTCGAGCCAGACGTCGGCAGTCTCACGCCACGAATTGCGTAAAACGCGTCATTGGTCGCCGCCAACATCCCCACCACGGTAAGGAATTTGCCTTCGGACTTGATCTTGATACTGTTGGATTCGGACGGTAGCGCGATGCCGCCATGGTCGCCTAGGACAACGTCCGTATCAGCGCTAGCCGGGATCGAAGCTTGGAGATCAAACGGACCACCCGTCTCCGCCATAGTTGCCAGCGGATCGGTCGCCGCGCCGCCGATCTCGAACAGCGAGTATCCCTTATCGTGGAGGATCACCAGCCCCGGGGCCAAAGGCTGGCCCTTGGTGGCATTGGTGATGGTGATCTCATAAGTAGCGGCCTGAGCGCCTTGGCTCAGGACCACGGAGCTACCGGCTATAAGGGCCGCCGTAGCGAACCCGGTCAGAAGTTTGTTCTTCATGTGATGTCCTTTTGGGCGTGATTGTGTTCAACGTGCTGGGGTACGCCGTAGGCGGCCCCCTTTTTGTCCGGCGCACTGTCCCAGGAACACTTCACAAAAGTGTCACGGCCCGATCACGAAGCCAAAATTGCCATCACAGTTTGTTGAACCAATCACCCAGAGCGCGACAAGCCCAGCCCCAAGACCCACAAAGTCTCGGCGCCGGAATTTTTAGGGCGCTGCGGGGTTAACGGTATGACCAGTTTTCCCTGCAAAGCCGGTAGTCCTAATTTTGGCGGTAAGCGACCCGATGGCCCGGCGCATCCTCGTTATTGAAGACAATCGCGTGTCAACGCCGGAGTAAAACACCACCAGAGGCCGGATAGATGACTGCAAACCCAACCCGCCGCTAATCACCAAAACCACTTGCAATCAGAGGGGCGTCCATAGATGACAATGCCGCCGCTATAAAACTAAAACCGCAAACGTTTCGACGCAGCCTGGATGCAAAGCAGGCATGAATCGGCCGCAAATCTACCGCCATAGTTCACGCCGTTTATCGGAGAGCCGGCACCTCGGTCCTAGCGCCCGAAAATGGTGCGCTCAAAATGGCGCACCGGCAAACCGGACAGTCACGTCACCTGTACTGGCGTCCGAGCAGGTAAAGCCCGCTTGCGGCGAGCACCGCGCCGCCGATCAATGTCGTTGCCGTGGGCACGTCGCCGAAAACCGCCAAGCCAATGGCTGAAGCCCAAATCAATTCGCTGTAAGAGAACGGCGCGACAACCGAGGCCGGTGCCATCTGGTAGGCCTTGATCAGCAGGAAGTGCGCCATGGCCCCAAGACAGGCGGCAGCGAGCAGAAAGGCAAGCTGTTCGAGGCTCGGCATCTGCCAAAAAAACGGCAGCGCCACCGATGTCGTAACAAGGCCGACAAGTGTCGCTGTGTAGAGCATCGTCTTCGGTTCGACGATCCGAGCGATCGGCCGCGTCATCGTTTGATAGATCGCGGCGCAGAAGGCTGCGCCAAGAGGAAACAGAGCAACTGCGCTAAAGACACCGGCACCGGGCTGAATGATGATCATCACGCCAGCGAGGCCGACGAGAATTGCTAGCCAGTGTTGGAATTTCACTTTCTCGTTCAGGAACGCCACCGATAAAAGGGTGATGAGCAGGGGCGCGACGAAACCGATTGCGATCGCATCGGCGAGTTGCATCAGGCCGACGGCGATAAACATGAGGCAGATGGTGGCGATCTGAAATACCGCACGGGCGATCTGCAGGCCGAGCATGTTCGGGGTCAGAATACGCGGTAGATGCCGGGCGAACAGCGCGGTCAAAATTATCGCCTGGAAGGCGAATTGCGACCACAGGATGACGCCAACCGGCACGTCGCCGCGCACTGTCTTGATGAAGCCGTGCATGGCAATGAAGCACAATGACGCAAGGCACATTACGCTTATCGCCGTGATCTTTTCTCTGGGACTGGGTGCGGCGGCATCTGGCGCGGTGGCTGTCATGATCTTTGAGGCTGTAAAAAAGGGGACTTCGATCGGTGCATGAAGGACCGGTCATAGCCGACCCCCACGAACGGGGGGCACCTATGGTGCTAGCATACTTGTGGCGCCCGATATATGAGCGAATGTTTTCAATCCTCGTGTTCGAGATGAATGTCGGCAATGCCCGCTTCCGGATAGTCTGCAAAGATGGCAATGACCGCCGACATCGATATCGGTCGCGTCGCCAACCTCCACACGGTTAAACACAGTGAATGATCATGCTCCGCCTCCTCCACCGTGTCACCGTTCGCTCCGGATCGATGCAGATTGAGATCAAGCGAACGGAGCTCGAAAGCTTGGTCTCAGGTGATCGTATCCCCGTCGAGAACAACTCCGAACGGTTGATTGAAGTCACTATTCCAATGGATATGAGGCGGCGCGGCGTGGAGGCAAAGCTGGTAGTCCACGCCACGCAAGGCAAAACCACAACGCCTGATAAGAACCTGATTTCCCCGGTCGCCCAGGCGCATCATTGGTTTGATCTACTGGCGGGAAGAGGCGTTGGCTCAATCCGGGAGATAGCCCGGCACGAGGGTGTCGACCCGAGCGACATCGGGCACAATTTGCAGTTTGCCTTCCTGGCTCCGGACATCACCGAGGCCATCCCCTCCGGCCGCCAGCCGGTCCAGTTGACGGCTCATCGCCTAAAGCGCATCGGTGCTCTACCTCTGGAATGGGATCGTCAGCGTTCTCTTCTCGGCTTTTCCGCCTGAAACGCCTGCTGATATCCAATCATAAACCACCCAAAGAACGGGTCGCGAATTCCGGCGACGGAGACTTTTAGAGAAATGGGTCGATAAATCGGCCCCTGTGCTGTCTCTGCAAAGACCCTATCTGCGGGAACCTGGCGGGTACCGGCCGGTTCGTACGCCACCGGTCTCGGAGACCCACCCTGCGAAGGGTGGGTGGTGGGCCGTGTAGGGCTCGAACCTACGACCTAGTGATTAAGAGTCACCCGCTCTACCAACTG
>JAQBTY010000346.1 GCA_027624735.1 Pseudomonadota bacterium
GCCAGCCTTTCACGCAGAAGCATGAAGAACTCTTTTTCAAGATAGGCGTGCGCCCATTTTTTCTCCACCGTGTTCAGATAGAACCGGTAGAACGCCAGCATGTGTTCTTCCTTCAGCGTCTCGCCGTTCAATATGTCGAAGGTGACATGCTCATTGGCGACCAGCCGCTCCTTGCGGATGCTTTTGCGTTTGCGTGACGTAAGGACGGCGAGGAAATCGTCGAAACTCTCGTACCCCCGGTTATGCCAGTGAAACTGTTTGCCGAGCCGCTTGAGAAAGCCCTTCTCCGCCAGCATCGCCTGTTCGTCTTCTTCACAAAATGTGATGTGCAGCGATGACACCTTGTGCTGGCGGGCAAGCTCGAGAAGGGCAGCGACCAGAACGCGGCGGGTGGCGTCGGCTTGAGGCCCTGGTCTGACCAGCAGGCGGGGCCCGGTGACCGGCGAAAACGGAACCGATACCTGAAGCTTGGGATAATAGGTGCCACCGGCACGCTCGAACGCATCCGCCCAGCCCCAGTCGAAGACATACTCGCCATAGGAATGGTTTTTCAGATAGCACGGCACCGCGCCCACGAGCTGCCCGCCCGCATCCCTGACCAGCAGATGCTGCGGCAGCCAGCCCGATTCAGCACACGCCGAGCCGCTTTCTTCCAGCACGTCGAGAAACGCGTGGCTGACAAACGGATTGTCATCCCCCGCGCACGCATCCCACTCCGCCGCCGGAATTTCGGCGATCCTTGAGGATATTTCAACTGTTACGGCATCGCCATCGGGCATTACTCCACCTCGAATACCCCATCCACCTCCACCGCCGCGCCTTGCGGCAGGGAGGCCGTCGCGACAGCGAAGCGGGCGTGGCGGCCGGCATCGCCGAAAATTTCAACCATGAGGTCGGAGGCGCCGTTCAGCACGGTCGGCGGTCCGATGAAATCGGCGGGGGCGTTGACGAAGCCGCCCAGTTTGACGACCCGTTTGACCCTGTCCAGATCGCCGCCGCAGGCGACTTTGAGCTGTCCCAGCAAATTCAGCCCGCAGGCGCGCGCGGCGCGCTGACCGGTTTCTATGTCGAGGTCGCCGCCGACCTTGCCGGCGATCAGTCCATCGGCGGCCTGGGAAACCTGGCCGGATACGAAGACGAGATTGCCGGTCTGAACAAACGGAACGTAGTTTGCCGACGGTATTCTTGGTTCGGGAATTGTGATGCCCAACTCAGCCAGGCGCGCATCGATTTTGCCAGCCATTATTTCCTCTTCATGATAAGTGCATGTTGATAGCCTAGCCGGAGTGGTTGGCCGGTGCCAGCCTGATTTGACGATTGTGGCGTTTGGGCAGAAAAAAATGCGGGGGGTGGGATACACCCCCCGCAGTTTCAGGGAGACGCAACGTCAAACATGCCGTTGCTCGACAACGGTGTCCGCTGAGGAAGAGACGGACACCGTACTCCGCGCAGCATGCGATAACGCACGGCGCGAAGCCTCTGCGCCGTCGGCGGTATTTTTCACACCGTCCGCGACGACTGTTCTGGAATGGGCCTTTCGCGGAATGCCGGGTTCCGCTTCTTGTGGAATTTTCACGCGCGCCGGGGCAGGCGAGGAGGCGACATATTGCCCTCCTTGAATGACCGTAAAGGCTGGCAATACTTGGTGATCGGGGAGCGTCTTTCGCGAGTCCGCGGGTTGGCGGCGCTGCAGCGTGATGGATTTAAGCTTCTGGCGCCAGGCGAGTTCAAGAAGCGCGCGGAACTCGTCCAGCGGCGCGCTGGCGGAGACCGGCAAAGTCTGGCCGATGGCGCCTGAAATATGAGGCTGCAAGGCGCCCATCAATTTGACCGTGCTGGTCGTGGTCACGCATCTGACGCCACGCATCCCTTGCGGTTCGGCGCAATCGAATATCGGGAGGTGTTCAGGCGCCAGGTGAGGAGCGCCTTCCAGCGTCCCCGCACCACAGCAGAAAATATTGGCGGCTTCTATCCCGGCGTCGCTAAAGCCCAGCGCGGCCAGCATATCAAAACTGTCGTCGTGCAGTTCGGCGCTGCTGAAGCCCAGCATATGCCGGCAGTACTCTTCACCCAGAACGAACGGGTTGAACGCCTGGGAAATATCGACCGCTTGCGACAGCGCTATTTCCACCGCATCGATGGCGGCCTTTGTAAAACCGCGTTTGCGGAGCGTTTCATGATTGACGCCTGGGGCTTTGGCCAGTGTTCCCTGTCCCGCAACGTGGCGAACAATGTCGGTTATTCGCTTTTCGTCATAGCCAAGGGCACGAAGCCCCTGCGGGACAGCCGGATTAATCCGCTTTTCATAATAGCCGGCAGGCGTTTGTCGAGGGGTGATCAGGCCTGCAAGCGGGCTCACACCGGATGTTTCGCTGTCAAGAAGCGTCGCCAAATCACCCGCTTCGCATAAAACAGATACCTGCGCATTACGAAAGCCTTCCAGCGTTCCTGTCCGCAGCGCTTCAGACCAGGTTTCCTCGACGGCTTCCACAAGTCCCGGCGGCGATGTTTTGTGGGCGCATGTGGCGACCATATCGCTGTGTCGATCAAGCACGCGCAGCATGTCTTCCGCGTTCTTTTCATAGGCCGGAAAGCGGCCGAGTTCCGCCGCCATCCGAGCGGAAGCCCGATAGGCGGTACTGGTAAGCAAGGCTGCCAGGCTCGCAGCCAAGGCGCGTCCGGCGCCGCCATCATAGGCCACGCCCGCCGCCGCCAGACATTGTCCCAGCCCGGTGATCGAAAGCGATAAAGGCCGAAAATCCCAAACACGCCGGGCCAGCCGGGGTGTAACCACGGCAGTTGTCATCAATGACAGATCGGCGGCGATAGTGATCAGCTCTACCGCATGCTGATAGCCGGCGACATCAAATCCACCGCATTTTTCCTGAAAAGCCGCCGCATTGACGAGCCATACATCCGAAGCGGTATCATCCAGGAACATAAAGCTTCCGTCACCGGATGCCGAGCGGATTGGCCCGGAACTTCGGCAGGTATTCCAGCTTTCAGCGATGGTGTCGAAGTGAAGACCGCTATCGATTCCGGACCAGGCCGCAACCATGAGGGACTCTATAAGCCGATCTACGTGGTCCTCATCCAGGGTTGTCTCGTCCATCGACGTGCCGTCTAGACTGACGATGGTGAGCGCATCACCGGATGTTGCCGTAGTAATATATTTGGAGCCGTCGCCACCGTCGCCACCGTCGCCGAGGACATCGTCAGGCGTCTGCTCCATTCCAAATTCAGCGAGTGTCACCGTGCGTTCAATCATGTGCTCCGGCAGCAGCGCCTGGCGGGCGGACTGCAGCGCCAACTGAAGCGCTGCGCTGGGATGTTTTTTTCCTGATCGATTCGGTTTCGAACAGGCGCAGGCGTCGATAATGGCCTGGACATGCCGTCTCGCCAGCGCCGTGCCTATAACACCGGCTTCGGCCGCGGCAATCTTTTCGATGGGCCGTCTGGCCAAGGAAAAGCTATCGGGATGCGCCGCATCGATTGTAAGGCGTCTTTTCCTCGACCGTGTCGTCGCGTCCCCGCAGGCGGAACGCGCCATGGCGTCCCCAATCTTGAGGATATCGCTAAATCCGGTTGCAGCGCCGGATGATTGCGTTGGCGGAATATTGCTCAGATTGGCGCCGCAATTGCCGCCCTGCGACAGAATTTCACTTTCGCGGCGCCACAGATCCCAAACGCCGCCTTCGCCCGCTAACGCACCATCGGTTCCATTGATGACCAGGCCATGCGGCGGCAAATCCGTTTCCTCTGCGCGTCGAACCGTTCCTTTTCGATAGTCCGTCAGATATGTCGACGGAGCGGACACATCATGGCCATAGGCCCAAAACCGTCCGGCGCACTGCCATTGTTTGATCGTGGGACTTATTTTCTGATGGAAAAGGAGCCAGCGGCATTCGTCGTAGAAAATCCTGGCGTCTTCATCAGAATCAAAATAGCCGCCCTTCCAGCCCTGATAGGTCCACCCGCCACCAATACGATCGATTACCTGACACAGGCTGGTTTCTCCCCGAAATTCTGCTGCTGATTTAAATGGCTCGCGACGCCACAACCAAGCGGGCACATCATCCTCCGCGACCTCGACCAACTCACATGCGATTCCGTCATGGACAAAACATTGCTCCAGGCAAATGCTCCGGGCACGGGTAGACCAATTTTCCGGGAATTCGATAGCCGCAGCCTGAGGCGGAACAGGTGTATCCGCATAGGGATATTGAGAAAAATCAACCGCCACGCCGTCGGTTACAGAAATGCCGTTGGTCACGGAGACAAAAATAACATCCGCGCCCTGATAAGGCGACTTTCCCGGTCTTCCATGTTGTCGGGTAATTTTCACCTACACCCCCCGACCGCAACTGACCTGTCGGCCGCAACACAGGTTTGCACATTATTGACGCAGCTTTTCATATGCTTCGCTGCGGTTGGTCCCCCCAGATGGCTCAGTCCCTCAGTATACTCAACGCTACTGTACTCATTACTGAAATCTGTCCCAAATCTGGGGGGCGAAGGTTAATTACTCCCTATATTTTGTTAGCGCAACAATATTCTGTAGACTTGGTACTATTACCTACTATATTCAGTATGTAGAATTGTGGCTTATCCCGTTAACTCAGGCTCGTCTATATGTGGTAACTGCGGTTGAACGTCCTTTTGGGGG
>JAQBTY010000010.1 GCA_027624735.1 Pseudomonadota bacterium
ATGGAAAATCATGTCAATCGGGCACCGAGAATGGGCCCATCGGTTGTGATCAGCGGGACTTGGTATTAGATCTTATTCGATCGACGAGACGATATTTTAATGCCGCGTCTCCGCATTGCATAAGCTGTGCTTGCGACAGAACGAGCCGTGGTGCGTGCTTCAGGGAATTGCCCATATCGCGCCCAACGCATGTTCTGACTCTCTCTCCGTGCGATCGCGGAGCCGGAGCGGGTCAGCGCGCCGATCTCCCTGCCGAGCGTTTGGTATCCCTCGGCGTATGGCCTCAGGGCCGCGCGAACCACTATTAGGCTAGATATAGCCTAATAAATGTACTGTCCCCGAGTTAGGAATCCGGTGCTCTATCCTGCTGAGCTACGGGCGCGCGCTTTGCCCTATAGCATAGCGCGCGATGTGACGCGAGCATCGTTGATTTCACTGTTGATTTAGCTAGAAACTCTTCGCCACCGCGCCGGGCACCGGGGTGAAGCTGGCGGCGCCGAGCTTGTCGCGCAGCACCTTCGCGCGGCCGCCATGAAGCTCGACAACCGCATTCTGGTCGTCCTTGGCCTGACGATCAGCGGCTTCGGGATCGACGATGGTGCGCAGCAGCGCTTCGTAGTCCCTGCAAACGGTTGCGAAAGCGGGATCTTGCGCCAGATCGTTTGTCTCCTCCGGGTCATCCACCAGATCGAATAATTCCGGCCTGTAGCCCACATAGTAATTGAATTTGTAGCGCCCCTTGCGGAGCATGAAACCGCCGGACGGCGACGCGCTGGCATGGTACTCGCTAAAAGCAATCCTGTCGGGGTCAGCCGGCGCGGCCACGATGTCAAACAGCGAACGGCCGGGCAGATCCGCCGGTTGGTCCCTTGGATCAAGCCCTGCCGCCGCAACGATGGTCGGGCGCATATCCACCAGCGATACGGGCGTCCGACACGCCGCGCCCACGGCAATATCAGGGCCGGCCATGATCAGCGGAATGCCGGTGCTTTCCTCATACAGGACGGATTTTCCCCATAGGCCGCGTGCCCCGGCATTTTCGCCATGATCGCTGGCATAGAGTATGCGGGTGTTCTCTGTCATGCCGGCGGCGTCGAGGGCTGCGAGAACCCGGCCGATCTGGGCATCGACAAAGGAACAGAGACCGAGATACGCCGCATAGGCGATACGTGATTTTTCGGGCGTCAGGCAGTTGGCATGGGGCTGGCGCCGGGCCAGTACGTCGACCCAGGGATGCCTTTTATAGCCGGCATTGGGATCGAGCTTGGGATAGGGCATGTCGTCGGCCGCGTACATGCCAAAAAATTCCTGCGGCACGGTCAGCGGGTAATGCGGTGAGAGAAAGCTCGCAAATAATGCCCAGGGCCGATCGACGCCGTTGGCGCCCCGTTCGGCCAGCCAGTCGCAGGACAATTCGCAGACCCTTCTGTCGTATTGGGTATAGCTGGACTCCCCGACACACGCCTTGGCGGCAAATCCTGGTTTGTCCTCGGCTTCGGGGTCCAGATCGGGCAACGGATCACGGATCGCCGCCGTGACGGACCCAACGCCTTCCTTGATGTACATGGGGATATGCTTGCGGTCGAACCCGAGCGGGTCTTCTTCGCGGCGGTAATGCAGCTTGCCAATCGATTCAACCCGGTAGCCCGCCGCCTGAAGCTGGTGACCCCAGCCCTCTATCCGCCCGTCATAGGCAATCGAATTGTCCCAATAGCGCACCCGATGGGTGTAATTACCGGTCTGAAAGGCCGCCCGCGACGGAACACAGATCGGATTGTTCGTGTAGGCATTTGTAAAACGCGTGCCGCGCGCGGCGAGCCCATCCAGGTTCGGCGTTTTGACCAGCTTGTTGCCGGCACATCCCAGCATGGCGCGATTATGTTCGTCGGCCATGATGATAAGAATATTCGTCCGTCGCATTCACAATCCCCGAAAAGCATCCCGAAAAACATTCTGACTTTATGCCGGTACGGTAGCGGCTGGCGTAATTGGCGTCCACGGGTCGATTGTGGCCCGGACACTTGGTATCCTATTTGGTATATTGTATACCAGTCACCCATTGGCTCAGCGGAGTCTTTGGGTTATCAACGTCGCCGACACAAATCCACGTCTCCACGGCAAGCCGCCAGGACAACAAGAGAGTTTCCATGCCCGACGTCAAATCCGATTTGGAAATCGCGCGCGCCGCGACCATGAAACCCATAACCGAAATTGCCGAGACTCTCGGCGTACCGGCTGACAGGGTGAGGGCATACGGCCCGACCAAGGCCAAGATCGACACCACCTATCTTGACGGCAAGCCTAGCACCAAGAAGGGCAAGCTGATCCTGGTGACGGGCATATCCCCGACACCGGCCGGCGAAGGCAAGAGCACGACGACGGTGGGATTGGGCGACGCGCTCAACCGGATCGGCAAAAACGCCATGATTTGCCTGCGCGAGCCCAGCCTGGGGCCTTGCTTCGGGGTGAAGGGCGGCGCCGCCGGGGGTGGCTATGCCCAGGTCGTGCCGATGGAAGATATCAATCTGCACTTCACCGGCGATTTTCACGCCATTACGTCGGCCCATAATTTATTGTCGGCCCTGCTCGACAATCACATTTACTGGGGCAACGATCTTGGCATCGATGCCCGGCGCGTGTCGTGGCGCCGCGTCGTCGATCTGAACGATCGGGCGCTACGCTCGATCGTAGGCTCGCTTGGCGGGGTGGCCAACGGTTTCCCCCGCGAGACCGGGTTCGATATCACCGTGGCCTCCGAAGTCATGGCGATTTTCTGCCTCGCCAATGATCTCAAGGACTTGCAGACCCGGATCGGCAACATCATCGTCGCCGAGACGCGCGGCCGCGACCCCATCACCGCGACGGATCTTAAAGGCGCCGGTCCGATGACGGTGCTGCTGAAAGAAGCCATCATGCCCAATCTGGTGCAGACGCTGGAGCACACGGCGGCCTTCGTGCATGGCGGGCCGTTCGCCAATATCGCCCACGGGTGTAATTCCGTTTCTGCGACACGATCCGCCCTTAGCCTGACGGATTATGTCGTAACCGAAGCGGGATTCGGGTCGGATTTGGGAGCGGAGAAGTTTTTCAACATCAAGTGCCGTTCTGCCGGGCTTACGCCGGATGCCGTTGTCCTGGTGGCGACCGTCCGGGCGCTCAAGATGCATGGCGGCGTCGCGCGCGACCAGTTGGGGACGGAAAATCTCGCAGCCCTTCGCGAGGGCTGCGCCAATCTGTTGCGCCACATCGAAAATCTCAAGGGTTTTGGCGTTCCGGTTGTGGTTGGTATCAACCGTTTCACGTCCGATACCGATGCTGAAATTGCCGTGATCGAGGAAGTTTGCGCAGGTGTTGGCACGCAGGCCATCGAATGCACCCATTGGGCCGACGGCAGCGCCGGCGCCGAAGCTCTGGCGAAGGCGGTGGTGGAAAAGGCCGATGGGCCTAACGATTTCAAATTTCTCTACCCCGACGACATGGGGCTGTGGGAAAAAATCGAAACCATCGCCACCAAGATTTACCGCGCCGGATCCGTCAGTGCGACGGTCGCGGTGCGCCGTCAATTGGAGGGTTTCGAGAAACGCGGTTACGGCAAACTGCCGGTCTGCATGGCAAAAACCCAAATGAGCTTTTCCGCCGACCCGGCCGTGCGGGGCGCCCCAACGGGCTTTGACGTCAACGTGCGGGAAGTGCGGCTTGCCGCCGGGGCCGGTTTCGTGGTGGCCGTCTGCGGCGACATCATGACCATGCCGGGCCTTCCCAAGGTGCCCGCCGCCAACAGCATCCACCTCAACGAGCAGGGCCAGATCGAAGGGCTTTTCTAGAACGGCTCCGACTGTCGATCCATTGCAGTAGAGATTGATCAGGTTTCGATCAGTCTGCTGACGCGCAGCTGCGCGGATCAGCGGGCGCCGCGCTGGCACGATTTGTACGCCGCCGCCAACCGCGTTGGCGCCTTGGCGTACATGCTGACAGATTGTGACGGCTCATGGGCGTAATGTTTACCGGCTTCGTATCGGCGCTTGCCGCCGGCACAGGTCCCGCCATCGAACCGGTGACGCGGCCTGCAGCGGCCGGCGGCGGGGTCCCATCGGGAATAAAGCTTGTATATCCCCTTGGGCGGGACACAGATATCACGCGCCCGGTCCAGCCGATCGCCTCTGATACAGGTCGTAGTCATAGAATTTTGAAATTGCTGCAAAATTTTACGACAATGGGCCTGAGTCTGTTTGCTTTGAGTATTTCGCAACGGCGGTCGCAGCCCCTGTTGGGGCGTTAACGCCTGCGCTATTTGCACCGCTCCGCGATCTGGCGACTGGGCCAACGATCCTCTGAGCTCAGTCTGGCCGGAAGCGGCCGCGCCGACGGTCACCGCCCCTATGGCGATAGCCCCTGCCAGAAACCTAAATAACCATGACCATCCGGGTGAGAAAGCAGCCGGACATACCCGCTCAATAGAGCGGGAAGGAATATCCAATACTAAATATCTCGGTGCCGGGATTATTGTCATCGATGCTCGCATTGGATATGTGATAAACTGCCGCGCTGAGACGGGAACGGTCATCGAAACGCCAACCGACTTCCAGACCCGACCGGAATTCTATGACAGAGCCAAGATCCTTCCCGTCACCATCCGCATAAAGTCCTGCAGCGATGGACGGCGTCACCACAATGCGGCGGCCAAAGTAAAAATCCGTTAAGAAACCACCAAATCCATAGAATGCCGCGTCGCTCGTAAACATCGCCCCGGCAAACGGCTTAAAAATCCAGAACAGCTTTTTACCACGCCATTCCGCGTGGAATTCGGCCGCCTGTTCATTGTCATTGAAATCATACCAACCACCGCCGATGGTTATAAAAGACGGATCGTCGGCTTTTGCCTGGGGCAGCCCAGACGCTGCGGCCACGGAGGAGTTTGTCACCTGTGTCTGCCGTGGTCCCGATCCCGTCGCGGGCGCGGGCACTGGTTGAGCAACAGGTGCGGAATGCGGCGGCGCGAAAGGATGCGGGTCGTTGAGCAGGGGGATCAGGTCATAGGTACTGGATCCGGCATTAGCGCCGACCGTGACCAAATGCACCGCGAGAATGCCCGCTATCCCCGCCATCAATGTGCCACCCGCGCGGATTATGAACCCCATCTCTTTACACTCACCCGAATAGTCTCACCATGTCTTACGCTTTAGACGCTCGGTCGACCGCACCAGCGCGGCGCGTATGCCGGGCTCCATCGCTGAATGGCCGGCATCTGGAATGACCACGTACTCCGCTTCCGGCCAGGCCCGATGCAGCGCATCGGCGGTTCCGATCGGGCACACCATATCGTAACGCCCCTGCACGATGATTCCGGGCAAATGCCGAATGCGATCGATGTCGTTAAGCAGCGCGTTCTCGGCCATAAAAAGATCGTTGACGAAATAATGGGTTTCAATCCGGGACAAGGCATAAGCCAGCGCATCGCCGCTGAAGGCGGCGACTGTCTCGGGCGACGGCAACAACGTCGAACACGCCCCTTCATAGGCACTCCACGCACGGGCGGCAGGCAGGTGGACCGCCTTATCCGGGTTCATCAGCCGGCGATGGTAGGCGTTCAGAATATCTTCCCGTTCGGAGGGATCGAGCAAATCCACCAACCGGTCCCAGATTTCGGGGAACACTGTTTTCATCCCGTAGAGGAACCAGTCCAATTCGCTCTGCCGTCCGAGAAAAATGCCCCGCAGAACGAAACCCAGGCAGCGGTCCGGATAGGTCTCGCCATAGGCAATCGCAAGCGTACTGCCCCACGATCCGCCGAAGATCAGCCAGCGCTCAACACCGAGGTGAATTCGCAGCGCTTCTATATCCGCGATCAGGTGTGCTGTCGTATTGTCTTCGAGCAAACCTTGCGGCTGGGATCTGCCGGCGCCCCGCTGATCGTAAATAACGACCCGGTAGGCTGTGGGATCAAAAAACCGACGATGGACCGGCGTTGCCCCCGCCCCAGGCCCGCCATGCAAAAAAACAACAGGAATTCCGTCCGGATTTCCTGACTGTTCCCAATACATCACGTGCCCGCCATCAAGCGGCAAGCGGCCGCTCTCGTAGGGGTCGATGGGGGGAAAGAGTTGTTCGCGGTTCATCAGCACTTGTTCAACAACGCACCAAGGGTAAACATAGGGAGGATCTTCCGCCCCGGTGTTTTATAAAGGACCCGGCCAACAATGGCAAAGCCGCGCGTGCCGCAAAAAATGGTAAAAGAGACAAAGAAAATAGTCAGTCGAATGACCTTCCGATATCTGGCGGCACTCGGGTGTTTCGGATGGGCGCTGGTCGTCACGACAGGCACGGCGGCACAGCAACGCCCATCGCCCGAGCCAGCCGCGAGCGGCACGGTTCAGACAATCGTCGATGGCGACACGTTGATTTTGCGATCCGGCGTTCAGGTGCGGCTTGTCGGCATCCAGGCCCCCAAATTGCCGCTTGGCCGCCGTGGATTTAAGGAATGGCCGCTGGCCGCCGAAGCCCGGGCGGCTCTGGCGCGTCTGACGTCAGGCAAGACATTGAAGCTCAGCTACGGGGGCCGGAAAAGCGACCGCCATGGGCGCCTGCTCGCCCATTTGACGACTCCGGACGGCGCGTGGGTGCAGGGCGCTCTGCTGACAGACGGGATGGCGCGCGTTTATACCTTTCCGGATAATCGGGGCAGAGCTGCTGAAATGCTCGCCTTGGAGAAATCCGCCCGCGAAGCGCGACGCGGCATCTGGGCGCTTGCTTACTACCGGCTCCGCACCGCCAACGATTTGGGCCGCGATATCGGCACCTTTCAGGTGATTGAGGGAACCGTCATCAAGGCGGCAATCGTGCGCGGACGCGCTTACCTCAATTTCGGCCAAAACTGGCGAACCGATTTCACCATCGCCATATCTCCCAAATGGATGCGCCGTCATTGGCGCGACGGACCAGGGGTCGCCAGCTACGAAGGTCGCCCCGTCCGCGTGAGAGGCTGGCTAAAGTCCTTTAATGGCCCTTTAATCGAGGCGACACACCCGGAACAGATTGAGATAGTGCCGTGACCACCCGTACAATATTCACCGTCATAACCTGCATCGCGCCGCTGTTTCTAGCCCCATTGTCCGGCTGCACGACCAACCCGGCGACGGGCGAAAGCGTGTTTACCGGCGGCATGGATACCGCCCAGGAAATTTCCATCGGACGCGAGCAACACCCGCAGATTATCAAGGCCTTCGGCGGCGAATACGGATCGCCGGAACTCCGGCGCTATATCGACAGCGTCGGACAGCTTCTGGCGCGAACGGTTGAGCGGCGCGGGTTCACCTACAAGTTCACCCTGCTTAATTCCGGTATCGTCAACGCCTTCGCGCTGCCGGGCGGCTATATCTATATCAGCCGCGGCCTGCTGACCCTGGCGGAAAACGAGGCGGAGGTCGCCGGCGTCCTCGCGCATGAGCTCGGCCACATAAATGCCTTGCACCATGGTCGGCGGCAGGGCAGCGAAACCCTCGCCGGCATCCTGATCGCGGGAGCGGGCATCGCGGCCAGCGCCGCCGGAATCGGCAGCAACCAGATCGGTCAGCTCGGCAACGCCGTGGCGCAAAGCGTTCTCCGCGGCTATTCACGTGAGCATGAGCTTGAATCGGACCGGCTGGCCCTTCGGTATATGAGCCGGGCTGGTTATGACCCGCAGGCGATGGTGGATTTTCTGAAAAAGATGCGCGGCGACTCGCGTCTCGAAGCCCGAAGACTGGGACAATCCCCTGATAAGGTGGATGCCACGAACTATCTGGCCACCCACCCCGCCCCCATCGAACGGGTTCAAAAGGCAAGCGCCCTTGCGGGCCAGTATCGGGTCTCCAGACCCATGCTCGCCAAGGATGCCTATTTGCGGAAAATAGATGGCATTATCTATGGTGACGATCCGGACGAAGGCTTGATTCGAGGACGGACTTTTCTGCATCCCAAATTAGGATTTCGGTTCGACGTGCCCGACGGGTTCCAGCTGTTCAATTCGCCGACACAGGTGCGCGCCGTCGGCCCCGATGGCGCAACGATCATTTTCGACAGCGCGAAAAAACCGTCCGACGGACCGGTGAGCTATTACGTATCGAACGTCTGGGGGCGTGGCGCCAGCCTTCGTGAGCTGGAGACAATCTACATAGACGGGTTGGAATCCGCGACGGCATCGGCGCGGCTGAACACCAATAGCGGCGCGCGCGATGTACGCCTTTTGGCGATCCGGAAAAACCTGCAGACAATCTTCCGGTTTGCGTTCCTGACCAAACCGGGACAGTCCGCGCGATGGTCCAAGCCATTCCGCCGCACCAGCCATAGCTTCCAGCTTCTTACCGAATCCGAAGCCGCGGCGATCAAACCCCTGCGCATCAGAACCCATCGTGTCCGGCGGGGCGATACGGTCGCCAGCATAGCCCAGCGCATGGCCGGTGAAGACGGCTATTCCCTGGATCGTTTTTTGCTGATCAACGGGCTGACAAAAGAGGCGCGGCTGCGCCCGGGCCAAACGGTAAAAATCATCGCCGAATGATTATCGACCAGGAATGGCGGCAATAGGTTTAAGATAACTGCATGTGCGGCGGGCAACGGAATTCCCAGGTTCAAACCGTGTCGGTACGGGATAGCTCAATGAAGCGGCGGCAGGATGCCAGATAGCGGAAACCAGATTTCTATCATCCCCGCTGACAATCGACAGCCCCGTTTCCGCATCGCCATTGGCCCCGCGCTGATGATCGGGTTTGGAACGCTGGTTTTCATGGCGGCCGCAAGCGTTCTGGGCATCGGTCTATGGAGCGCCCGCGAAAATACCATTGAGTTGATACGCGATGGAGAAGAGCTGCAGGTCGATCTTCTGGTTGACCGTGTGCGGGGCCATCTTGATCCGGTCATGAAAGCCAATGCGTATCTGGCGGACCTGATGAGCCAGGGGATAGTTGACCCGACCGATCAGGATCAGCTGGTTTCTTACATGCGCGGCGCAATGGCGGCCACGCCCCAGGTCGTGGGGATGGGTTTCCTTACACCTGATTTTAAAATGCTCCGATATCAACGCGCGACAGGAAGGGTAAGCATCCATCATATGTATCCGGACGGTCCGTCAGGCCTAGCAGCCGGTCTTGATGGGGCAAAGTCCGAAGCAGGCTCCTATTGGGGGAAGCTAATTTGGGCAGCGGCTCTAAAATCCACGTTGTTGAACCGGCGGTCCCCGGTTCGGCGCAATGGACAGTTCATCGGCGTTCTGATTTCAGCGATCAGGCTCGCCGATTTGTCATACTTTTTGCTGGAAGTCGACCAACGCTCGAACGGGCGCCGCAGTTTCTTGCTCTATGGCAACGATTATGTTCTTGCGCATGCCAGCATGGCTGACGGCGACTACCCTCGCGCCAAGGCCTACCCAATTCCGGCTATCGGGCAGGTGGTTGATCCCGTCCTCCAAAACCTTTGGAATCCAAAGGCGCGGCGTCAGGGAGCCGTTCGGTCAACCAGGATGCAGGCCCATCTGCTTGACATCGCGAACGACACCTATGGCATCACTTATCGCCAGA
This sequence comes from Pseudomonadota bacterium, assembly GCA_027624735.1. Taxonomy (GTDB): domain Bacteria; phylum Pseudomonadota; class Alphaproteobacteria; order MPNO01; family UBA2964; genus JAQBTY01. Next base: position 9,552 of record JAQBTY010000010.1, read on the forward strand.
TCGACGGGTTTGCCGCCGTCCCCCTGCAAGCCGGCACCTATAGAAAGCTCGAGAGCGGTTTCGGGCCGCAATTTATCCGCCTGTGGCGCGCGTCGGTTGCCGGGCTGATCGTTGTTTTCATCGCCGTCTTCGGCGCACTTTGGCTCGGCCGGCGCATGGCGCGGCCAATCGGCGATCTGGCGAACGCCGCTGAAAAAATTCGAACGCTTCAGCTTAATCCGCCACCGTTAGTAGGGAGATCTCGCCTGACGGAACTCGACAACGCGGCAAACGCCTTTAACTCGATGGTCTCAGGTCTCAGGTGGTTTGAGACATATGTGCCCCGGGCGCTGGTTCGGTCCTTGTTGGCGGACGATGACGATTCAATCGTGATGTCCGCCGAACGCGATGTCACGGTGATTTTCACCGATATCAGAAGCTTCACGACACTCGCGGAATCCATGACCGCAACTGAAACGGCCGAATTTCTTAACAAACATTTTTCCGTGGTAGCCGGTTGCGTCGAGGACGAGGGGGGAACGGTTGATAAATATATCGGCGATTCCGTCATGGCTTTTTGGGGCGCGCCATACGCTGTCGAGGATCATGCGGCACGCGCCTGTCGTGCCGCGATCGCCTTACGGGACCTAATTGCCAAAGAAAACGCTGAAAACGAAAAACAGGGCCAGCCGATCCTCAAAATGGGAATCGGTATCCACAGCGGGAAAGTAATCGCCGGAAATATCGGCGCGCCGGGACGCGTCAATTACACGCTGGTGGGCGATACGGTAAATTTGGCGCAACGGCTCGAACGGCTATGTAAACCGCTCGCCGACCCTACCAACGCGGTCACCATCCTGATCAGCCGCGATGTGGCGGAAGCGGTTCGCGGAATACTCGACATCGAAGACTGCGGCACGCACGAGATTCGCGGCCGGGCCGCTTCGCTGGAAGTGTTCCGGTTAAAATAGCAATCTCGAACCCATCGCCGGAAGGCAATGCAACCGCGGACGAAGGTCTTAGGGCGCCTTAACCACTGGTGGCTTTATCAGCAACGTCTGCAGCCGCTCCGCCGCGGTCACGGGATCAATTTTTTCGACAACCGCCAGCTCATGGGACAGTCGATTTATCGCCGCCTCATACATTTGCCGCTCGCTATAGGACTGATCGGGTTGATCCGGCGCGCGGTGAAGGTCGCGCACCACTTCCGCAATGGAAATCGGGTCACCGCTGTTGATCTTGGCCTCATATTCCTGCGCGCGGCGGCTCCACATGGTCCGTTTCGCCCGCGCGCGGCCCTTAAGCGTGTCGGTCGCGGTGGCCATTTTTTCCTTGCTGCTAACCTTGCGCAGCCCGGATTCCTCGGTTTTCCCGATGGGAACCCGCAGCGTCATTTTTTCAGCCGCGAAGCTGATTACGAACAGTTTAAGCTCAAAACCCGCAATTTCTTCAGTCGCGACATCGATCACTTCGCCAACGCCGTGGGTCGGATACACCACAAAATCGCCCACTGAAAAAGCCAATTTCTTGGACTTGGCCTTGGTTGTATTAGCGCTTGCTTTCGCCATGCTGCCTTACATCTCCCAAACAGGAGGAATGCGGTGCGCGCGTGCGCCCAAACCGCTATCTCCAACCCGAAAAAAAACCAGAGGCCCTAATTGTGGCCTCCGGACAAATCGCCGCCGCGATCAATATCGCCAATCGCGGACTCGCGGGCCGAAACACCAAACTATCAGCCAGATTTACCGAATATGGCACAAATTCGGCGCAAAGGACAGGGGCACTGACAACATTACGTGCTAGGCCCCTGTTTTCGCTCAGAGTTCCGTTTCAAAAATAGGCCGTTATCAGCGTGCAGCCGGCTTTGGACTGAAATGGTCCTCGAATTTATTGGCGATGTCTTTCCAATCGTCCGCATCGGCGGGCGCGTCGCCTTTTCGGGTGATATTGGGCCAATCTTCGGCGTATTTCGCATTCATTTCCGCGAATTTCTCTGCTTCAGCATCCGTATCGGGCTGGATGGCCTCGGCCGGGCATTCTGGTTCGCATACACCGCAATCGATGCATTCATCGGGGTGGATCACGAGCATGTTTTCACCCTCATAGAAGCAATCCACCGGACAAACTTCAACGCAATCCATGAATTTGCACTTGATGCAGTTTTCCGTAACGACGTAGGTCATTCTTATCTCCGCTCATTCCTGACCACCCCAATGACACCTCGTTCAGATTCCGCCCGGCGATGTCGGTAGCCATGGGAAAACGTCTACTATTTCAAGACGCCTGACGCAACGCCGAACTATTACTTCTTCGATTATCATCGACCCTCGGTATGGTGCGATAATTTCCGCATCAGTGGGCCGTCATCACCGATGCCGTGTCGCCACCTTTTTACGGGTGAGGCCCCGGTCGCGGTCGGTCACGCAAATCAACCCGCCAATCCGCCGCATGAGCTGGTCCTCGAAGGGATCCGCCTTGCCGTCGGCATAAACGACCTCCCACAAAGATTCCATAAGCGCCACCCGATCCTGATAGGAAAAACCGTTCTTTATTGCGGTGGTGAAGGCATAAAGTTGCGTGGCGCCATCAACCTCGGACCGGGCCCTCTCAAGCAGGGCATCGGCCTCCGCATCCGACAGCGAAAATCGGGACCGGACGAAATCGATAATACGCTCCCGTTCCTTGTCATCGAAATTGGCGTCAATCGTCGCGACCTCAACCAGCAGGGCCGCTGCCGCGAGCTGTTGCTCGTCATGCCCACCATGCCCTAACGCGGAGAAGATTTCGGAAGATTGGCCAAACAAACTGCGAAGATGACGGATCATTTGGGAAAGACCCATGGTTGCGGCAATGGCCCCAGCGGCGCGATATACGGCACGGTCGCTTCATCCGACATATCTTCATACAACAAGCTTGCCTCCTTCGCCGACCCTCGCCGGTCTCCAAGCGCGATAACCCGGACGACCCGAATACGACGTCCCTGCGGGAAGGTCAGTACCTGACCTGGCCTGACGGCAAAATGCGCCTTGCCTATTTTGACGCCATCGACGCGGACCCGGCCAGCCGTACATAACCGCGATGCGAGCGCGCGGGTTTTGAAAAACCGGGCATGCCATAACCACTTATCCATCCGCAGGGCGACATCCGTCATGACGGAAGCCTCAAATCGGCAAGCCGGGCAAAGGGAGAATTGGGATCACCGGTCCCGGAACTACGACCTTTATTTTTCCGCCCCAAATGTTGTCGCGTCTGCTTTCCCTCGTGCCTGGGGCCATGGCGACGGCGCACGCGCTCGAATAACCCCTCGTCACCGGATCTTTCATAGCCCAACGCGGCGGCAACCAATACTGCCTGATCGTTCCCCATGCCCAGCATCGCGGCGACCTCACGCGGCAATTCAAAGGGACCCTTGCGGGACAATTCCATCAGGCTAAGCGCGACCCGGTCCACGATATCGATCCGCACGACGCGATCACTGATCACCCGATATCCGATCGCCGCATAGAATTCGTCAGGCGCTTTCTGATCACGGATCGCGCTCACCAGACCGGGCGCCGGCGGCGTACAGCCGGAAACCTGATGCGACGCGTTCCAAAGCAGGGCCCGCATCCGCAATGCTTTTGGCTTTAAAAGCGCCGGCATAAAGATGGTTTCGACGCCGATCCGTACCCCGTTCGCCCACAGCGCCTTTCGATCGCTTGCGCTCAGCGCCGCGATCTGTTGTTGCGCGGAAGCCCTCAATACACTTCCCAGCCCTTCACGGAGCTGAAACGCCACCCCCCGCGCCGCGCCCTGCAGACCGGCCTGGTCCAGCCGCATCAGAGGAACCATGACCGACCCGACCATCCTTCCCAATAATGCTTGAAGTCGCGCCGTTACCCGCTGGCGAAGCGCGACCGGCAGAATGTCGCTTGCGGGAACTTCTATATGCGGGCAGAGAACATCCCCGCCGCGCGCAAGCCGGGCCACCAGGGAATCCTGCCACCGAATCGAGCCTTCTTCCGTCACGTCAAAGGCGTCATCGGGATCGTTTTCCATCGCCTCGACCCGGCGGCGAATTTCACCCACCAGCGCCCGCTTCGCGGCCGCGGCGATCTGGCGGCCGGTTACGCCCGACCCATCCGCATCAGCGCTAAAGCACAGCCCGTCGAGCCGACCAACATGTTCTCCTTCAACATAGACCACCTTGTCCTGATCGATATCGACCACAAGATGTTCCTTGCCGCGCGATCGTACCAGCGCGGCGCTCCGGCGGTCGACGAAGCGCTGCGTCAGCCGTTCATGCAAGGCATCGGATAGCTGATCTTCGATCCCACGGGCGCGCTCCTGCCAATGTACTGAATCTTCCAGCCAGTCAACGCGATGGGAAATATAGGTCCAGGTCCGTATATGCGCGATCCGGGCCATGAGCGTGTCGATATCGCCATCAGTGCGTTCCAGCTGCGTGAGCTGTGCGGCGACCCAGTCAGCCGGCAAAGTCCCATCCTGGCGGCACAGATGGCGAAAGATGCGGGTCAGGAGCCGGACATGCACCTCTGGCATGGTCTTGCGGAAATCGGGGATCTGGCAGACCTCCCAGAGCAGGCGAACCGTATCCGGAGTCTGCGCCAGGGCCGCTATCGTCTCATCGCCGCTCAGGCTTTTCAGCGCGGCATGATCCTGCGCGTCTTGAGTCCGCATCAGCACCGGGTCAGGCGGCGGACTATCGAGGCCGTTCAGAAGGGTCTTTATCGATTTGAACTGGAGCTCGGCGTTGCGCCACCAGACCGCCCGCACCCGATCGAAGCGATGCTCCTCGATGGCCTCAACCACTTCCGGCGGGAAGGCGCTCTGTTCGGCCAGTGTCCCGAATGTGCCGTCGCTCATATGCCGGCCGGCACGGCCGGCAATCTGGGCGATTTCCTGTATCGTCAAATTGCGATTCCGATACCCGTCGAACTTGATATGACGCCAGAACGCCACATGATTGATATCCATGTTGAGACCCATGCCGATCGCGTCGGTGGCCACCAGGAAATCGACCTCCCCCGCCTGATACATGGCGACCTGCGCATTACGGGTGCGCGGGCTCAACGCACCCAGCACGATCGCCGCGCCGCCGCGATGACGGCGGATTTGTTCGGCGATGGCATAAACGTCATTGGCGGTAAACGCCACGACGGCGCTGCGCCGCTGAATGCGGCTGAGTTTTTTCTGACCGGCATAGCTCAATTTTGAAAACCGCGGCCGGGCGATGAATTCGGCGTCGGGGACAAGCGTCCGGATAATGGAGCGCATGGTGTCCGCCCCGAGAAACATGGTTTCGGACATGCCCCGCGCGTGCAGCAAGCGGTCGGTAAACATGTAGCCCCGCTCCTGATCGGCGCAGAGCTGTATTTCATCGACCGCCAGAAACTCGACCGGTCGATCGAGCGGCATCGATTCGACCGTACACAGAAAATAGCGCGCGGTTGGCGGGATGATCTTTTCTTCCCCGGTGACCAGGGCCACATGCCGCGCGCCGACCACGCGGACCACACGATCGTAATTTTCCCGCGCGAGCAGGCGTAAGGGAAATCCCATCATGCCGGTTCGATGGCCGAGCATGCGTTCGATGGCGAGATAGGTCTTGCCTGTATTGGTCGGCCCTAACACGGCCGAAATGCGCTGCCCTTGATCCAATAAGGCCATGGCGAAAGGATCGCCTTTCTGTCCTTCAGTTGCAAGCCCGGGTAGAATAGCAACAATATGATAAAATGGTGTGAATCAAGGGGCTTGCGCCGCGCGCCGGCGAATCACATATTCAGACCCATTCAGGAATTACGAAATTACAGGAATTTACAGGAATGGCGGAAGAAACACTCAGTTTTGAAACTGAGGTTGGGAAAATTCTCCAGATCGTCGCGAATTCGCTCTATAGCGAGAAGGAGATTTTTTTACGCGAAGTTATCTCAAACGCATCCGACGCCTGCGACAGGCTGCGCTATCTCGCAATAACCCAACCCGAGCTGACGGGCGATGATTCGGATTTCCGCGTCGAAATTTCGGTCGACAGGAAAAAGAAGCTGCTGATCATCGATGATAACGGCATCGGCATGAACCGCGACGCGCTGGTCGACGATTTGGGCACCATCGCCCGGTCGGGGTCATCCGCCTTCATCGACCAGCTTACCGGTGAAAACAATAAGGATGTCGCGCTGATCGGGCAGTTCGGCGTCGGGTTCTATTCCTGCTTCATGGTCGCGGACAAGATCGAGGTATTAAGCCGGCGCGCCGGCGAAGACACCGGATGGCGATGGACGTCGGATGGCCAAGGCCAGTTCACCATAGGCGAAGCCGAGAAAGACACGCGCGGCACCCGCATTATGCTGCATCTCAAGAAAGATGCCCTGGAGTATCTGGAGCCGGCACGGCTGCGTCATGTGGTGACCACCTATTCGGACCACATCTCACTCCCCATCAGACTTGTCGAGGACGACAAGACGGAGACCGTCAATAAGGCGTCGGCATTGTGGATGCGCCAGAAAAAGGACATCACCGACGACCAATACACGGAGTTTTACCACCATGTCGGCCACGCCTTTGACAAGCCCTGGCTGACGCTTCATTGGCGCGCCGAGGGCAAAATCGAATATACCGGCCTGCTGTTCATCCCCTCCATGCGGCCGATGGACCTCTTCACCACCGAACGCCATCACAAGGTGAAGCTTTATGTCAGGCGAGTCTTTATTACCGATGATTGCGAGGAGCTGGTGCCACCATGGCTCCGGTTCCTCAATGGATTGATCGATTCGGAGGATCTGCCGCTCAACGTCAGCCGCGAGATGCTGCAGAACAACCAGACGCTGACGCGAATCCGCTCGGCGCTGGTGAAACGGGTCCTCGGCGAACTAAAAAAGAAAGCGGAGAAAACGCCCGATGAATATGCCGGCTTCTGGGAAAATTTCGGCGCGGTGCTAAAAGAAGGTCTTTATGAAGACCGCGACAATCGCGACGATCTTCTCAATCTGGTCCGTTTTCGCTCAACCGCCGAAGATTCTCTCGTCGGGCTCGACAGCTATGTGGCGCGTATGAAGGATGGCCAGGAAGCCATCTACTATATAACCGGCGAAGAAGTCGAAAAGCTGGCCAAAAGCCCGCAGCTTGAAGGGTTCCGGTCACGCGGCATCGAAGTCCTGATGATGACCGATCCGGTGGACGAGTTCTGGTTGCCGGCAATCGGCGCCTATCAGGAAAAACCGTTCAAATCCGCGACCCGGGCCGGCGCCGATCTCAGCAACATCAAGGAAACGGATGCCGGCGACAAGGACGATGCCGACAAGGCAACGGATAAGGATCACCCCAAAGGCCTCGACAGCCTGCTGGCCATGGTCAAGCTGGAACTGGGAGACGCGGTAAAGGACGTGCGTATCTCGGAACGGCTAACCGACAGCGCCGTCTGTCTGGTTGCCGACGAAGGCGATATGGACATTCATCTGGAGCGGCTGCTGCGCCAGCACAAGCAGCTCGACCAATCGGTTACAAGAGTACTGGAAATCAACCCGACCCATCCGCTGATCGCCGCGCTCGCGGGTATCGTCGGCGGCGATGGGGCAGGCGCCAAGGTCGCCGACGCGGCATGGCTTCTGCTGGATCAGGCGCGCATTCTGGAAGGCGAAGCCCTGCCCGATCCGGCCGCCTTCACCCGCCGCCTGTCGGACCTGATGACAAGGAACATTTCAGCCTGATCCCGAAGGCGTTATCGGGCCGTCGTTACGACCGGTCGTTACAAGCCGGGGCCCATGAGCGGGAAAACGGCGGCGCCGTAAATCTGGCCGCCATTTTTCGATTGGACGACGATCGCGCACCCGTCCTGTTTTTCGATCCCCATCATGGCAATGGGCAGACTGATTTTGATATCCTTGCCATTCCATTCGCCGATTTCCCGGGTTTCCCGGACCACATGGGTGTTGACCATCTTGACGCCGGAATTTTCGCCACGGCCAATGTCGGTGGTGTGGCTTTTATCGTAGGCAAACAACCAAACCTTGGCCGGTCCGGACGGCGTTTCTCCCGCCCCGATGCTGACGATTGCCGTCTTCTTGTCGGGATGGCTGATGTCGACTTTGACCTGCCGGGTGGCGCGGACCCGTTCGATGGCGCGTAGCACCTTGCCGCGGTGCGATCCGACTTCCTGCGCGGCGCCGCCAACCACAATCTGCGGCGTATAGATATAGCGTAGCCCGAAAGCGGCGCGATATTCTCGTTGCCGGTTGGTTGATGCCACGCTTGAAAACGGATCATCCCAGCCAAGATAATTCCAGTAATCCACGTGGAAGGAGAGCGCGATCACATCGTCACGCGCCGCAAGCTCGCCGAGGAGCTGATCCGCCGGCGGACAGGACGAGCAGCCCTGCGATGTGAAGAGTTCCACCACTACCTTCCCGGAGCCCGCCAAAGCTGGGCCCGACAGGAGCACCGCCGCGATGGCCGCAGCCCGTGCAATCTTCTTTATGGAGTATGTCATACCGGTCAAAATAGGGCGGCCGGGGATCACCGGCCAATCAAAAATTGGTGACCCCGGCCGAAACTGACAATATTACCCAAAAATTACCCAAAAACCGCGGATTTACGCCGCTTGGTCCGATATTTTCCGCAATACGTACTGCAGAATACCGCCATGGCGGTAATATTCGACTTCATCGAGCGTATCGATCCGGCAGGTCAGCGCAATTTCCTCAACTGAGCCATCCGCCCGGGTAATCCGGCAGGCCACATCCATTCCCGGCGTGACGCCGCCTTTAACACCCGTGATATCGACTATCTCGGTGCCGTCGAGCTTTAGCGATTTCCGGGTCATGCCGTCCTTGAACTCAAGCGGCAGTACACCCATGCCAATGAGGTTTGACCGATGGATGCGCTCGAAGCTTTCGACGATCGCCGCCCGCACCCCCAGCAAAAGGGTGCCCTTGGCCGCCCAGTCGCGCGACGAGCCCATGCCGTAATCCTTGCCGGCGAAGACAACCAGCGGCACGCCTTCCGCCTGATAAGCCATCGCGGCGTCGTAAATCGAGGTCTGCTTGCCATCGGGAAGATGGCGCGTAAACCCGCCCTCGGTCCCCTCCATCATCTCATTCCGGATACGGATATTGGCGAAAGTGCCGCGGGCCATTACCTGGAAATTACCCCGCCGGGCGCCATAGGAGTTGAATTCTTCGGGCCGCACCTGGCGTTCGATCAGGAATTCACCCGCCGGGCTGGTTTTGGGGAAGCCGCCGGCGGGAGATATGTGATCGGTTGTCACCGAATCGCCCAGCAAAGCCAGAACACGCGCGCCCTTGATGTCTTTCAGCGGCGACGGCTCCTTTTGCATGCCGTCGAAGAATGGCGGATTCTGGACGTAGGTCGACCCATCCTGCCAGGCATAGGTTTCCCCCATGGGGACCTTCATCTTGGTCCATTCGGGCGAGTTGTTTTCCACATTGTCATAGCGCATGCGGAACATATCGGGCGTTATACAGGCCCGGATGGTGTCGTGAATTTCCTTGTTCGACGGCCATATATCCTTGAGATAGACCGGCTTGCCGTCGGAACCCACGCCCAGGGGATCGGTCGTCAAATTGATGGTGAGGGAGCCGGCCAACGCGTAGGCAACCACCAGAGGCGGTGAAGCAAGATAGTTGGCCTTGACCTGCTGATGAACCCGGCCCTCGAAATTTCTGTTGCCCGACAGAACCGCGCCGGCAACCAGATTGCCGTCATCCACCGCGTCGGCGATCGCATCGGGCAATGGTCCGGAATTGCCGATACAGGTGGTGCAGCCGTAACCGACCACATTGAAACCCAGCGCGTTGAGATCCTTCTGAAGGTCGGCCTTGGCAAGATAATCCGACACGACCTGGCTGCCAGGCGCGAGGGACGTTTTAACCCAGGGCTTCGATGTCAGTCCCTTTGCGACGGCGTTGCGCGCCAGCAATCCGGCGGCGATAAGCACCGACGGATTTGACGTATTTGTACAGCTGGTAATCGCCGCGATAACCACGTCACCGTCTTTCAGCGTGTAATCGGCGCCCGCGACGGCGACCTCACCCTTGCTGTTCGCCCAGCTTGGCAGCGCCTCCGCGAACGCGGCCGGTGCGGCGGAAAGCGCCACGCGGTCCTGCGGCCGGCGCGGACCGGCCAGCGACGGCTCGACGGTACTAATATCCAGTTCAAGCGTATCGGTGAAAATCGGATCGGCGGAAGTCTCGTCACGCCACATGCCCTGCGCCTTGGCATAGGCTTCCACCAACGCAACCAGGTCTTCGTCGCGGCCGGTGAATTTGAGGAAATTGATGGTTTCCTGATCGATGGGGAAAAACCCGCAGGTGGCGCCATATTCCGGCGCCATGTTGGCGATCGTCGCCCGGTCGGGCAGGCTCAGATGATCAAGGCCAGGCCCGTAGAATTCCACGAATTTCGACACCACGCCCTTCTTGCGCAGCATTTGCGTGACCGTCAAAACCAGATCGGTCGCGGTTGTTCCCTCCTTGAGCGCGCCGGTTACCTTGAAGCCGATCACGTCCGGCAGCAGCATGGAGATGGGTTGGCCCAGCATGGCGGCTTCCGCCTCGATGCCGCCAACACCCCACCCCAGAACGGCCAGGCCATTGACCATGGTTGTATGGCTGTCGGTACCGACCACCGAGTCGGGATAGGCGATGGTTTTTCCACCCTCGGCCGTGGTCCAGACCGTCTTTGCCAGATATTCCAGATTGACCTGATGACAAATGCCGGTTCCGGGGGGCACGACGCGGAAATTGGAAAACGTGTTCTGGCCCCAGCGGAGGAATTCATAGCGTTCTTTATTGCGGGAAAACTCAAGCTTCACGTTCTCTTCAAACGCGGTGGCGGTGCCGAAATAATCGATCATTACCGAGTGATCGACCACCAGATCCACCGGGCATAACGGGTTAATCTTCTGAACGTCGCCGCCCATTTTCGCCGTGGCGTCACGCATGGCCGCGAGATCCACAACAGCGGGAACGCCGGTCAGATCCTGCAACAGCACACGCGCCGGGCGAAACGCGATCTCGTCCCCACCGCCAGGTGAACCGTCCCATGTAGCCGCCGCCTTGATGTTATCGACGGTTACCGTCCGCCCGTCTTCGTACCGCAGCAGGTTTTCCAGCAGGACTTTCATCGAATAAGGCAGGCGTGAAGAATCGCCCGTGCCGGCTTCAGCCGCAGCCTTCAGGCTGAAATAATCATATTTGGTCCCATTGACGGTCAGTGTGCGGCGTACATTCAGGGTGTCCTTGCCGGAAACGGTCACGGCGTTCCTCCATTTTAGGGCTCTAGAGAGCGATTTTTCGTAGTTTCTGGAATATTGGAGCGGAAATTAACGCCCAATCGTGAAGATTCTCAAGCACTAAGGTGATCCAACCAAAAAATTCATTCAATTTGTAATATATCAAAATACCCTAATTTTGCCACATTTGGGGCTTTATCCCGCCGCAATGAACACCCATGTAGAGAGTCTAGCCCCCACGGGACGGTCGCCCCCCTCTGATCGTCCCGCAGCCCTCCTAACGGGCTTGACCTCCCTTCGGGCCGCCGGTGTAAACCGGCGGCCCATTTTTCTTTTCTGTCCGTTTCCGCAGCGCTTTGTTATTGTGCCGCGGTTAAGGTGCCGCGCCAGTAGCAGCGGTAGAGCGCGGTCCATCAGTATAATGCGGTTTTTCGGAAACAATCTGACATGTATTCGGGGTGAACGGGTGGTGTTCGCCAACCTCGATTTTTCCGTCTCGCCCGGTGACGCCATCATTCTGATCGGCAGAAACGGCACGGGCAAAACCAGCCTGTTACGTGTCATGGCAGGGCTGACGCGTGCGGCAGCCGGCAGCCTGAGCTGGGAAGACGGCGCTATTGCCGACGATCCGGAACGCCACCGGCGGCGGCTGAATTATATCGGTCACCTTGATTGCGTAAAACCGGTGCTGACGGTACGGGAGAATTTGACCAGCTGGGCCCGCCTGCGTGACGCATCGGACGACAGGGTCATGGAGGGGCTGGCCAAGTTCGGCCTTGACCAACTGGCGGATATACCAGGGCGCTATCTGTCAGCCGGGCAGCGGCACCGCCTGTCGCTCGCCCGACTGGGCTTGACCGCCGCGCCGCTTTGGCTGCTTGACGAACCGACCATTGCCCTTGATAGCGACGCGGTGACAGCGCTGAACCACGCCATCGCGGCGCATCGGGAAACCGGGGGCATGGTCGTTATCGCGACCAATGTCGCGCTGGATATCCATGACCCGGCCATGATTTATTTGGGAAAATTCGCCGCGAATTCCGAAGACGCGCTCCCATGGGGTTGATGGCCATCATCCGGCGCGAACTTCGCCTTGCCGTGCGGCAGGTAGGCGACAGTACCGTCATCGTGATGTTTTTTGTCCTTGCCGCGATTTTATTCCCGTTTGGTATTGGCCCCGAACCCAACACCCTCGCCCGAATAGCGCCGGGCGTTATCTGGACCACGGCACTACTGGCCGCCATGCTGTCGTTTGAGCGGCTGTTCCTGCCAGATTTTGAGGATGGCAGCCTGGAGCAGCTGGCGTTGAGCCCCGCGCCGCTGGAATTGGTCGCCCTGGGCAAGGCCGTGGCGCATTGGCTCACCACCGCGCTGCCGCTCCTGATCGCGGCGCCCCTGATCGCCCTGGTCTACCGGCTGCCCGAAGAAGGTTATCCGGTGCTGATCATGACGATGGTTTTAGGCACGCCCACCCTCAGCCTGATCGGGACGGTAGGCGCTGCCTTGACGCTCGGTGCGCGGCGCGGCGGCGTTCTGCTTTCACTGCTGGTCCTGCCACTGGTCATTCCGGTTCTGATCTTCGGCACCGCGGGAATCGACGCCGCCATTGCCGGTTTCGCGGTGAAGACCCATCTAATGTTTTTAGCGGCCCTTTTACTGGGCAGTCTGGTCATTGCGCCGGTGGCGGCGGCGGCGGCGTTACGTCAGGCGCTCGATTGAAGCACAAAGCCGGAAAACGGAGTATTTGTTGGTTTCTTTGCCTTAACATTTCATTCAACAATCCTTGCCTAGTTTGGATAAAGCGCTGAAATTGATTAGTTTAATCACATATAACAAGCAGCCACTACGAAACGGTCCAGGGCGGTGAGAACGGTGGAACGAATTAGATGATTCAGAAATACGCTAATCCGGCGCGGTTTAACCGGCTCGCGAGCCGGCTTATGCCGTGGTTCGCCTGGCCGGCGGGGCTGATTTTGCTTGGCGGACTTTACTTTGCGTTGATCGCCTCTCCCGCCGATTATCAGCAGGGAGAAACCGTGCGGATTATGTATGTCCACGTGCCGGCGGCCTGGATGGCCCTGTTTGTCTATAGTTCGATGGCCATCGCCAGCGCCGTCGGGCTGATCTGGAAACATCCGCTGGCCCATTTATCGGCCGAGGCCGCGGCGCCGATCGGCGCCTGTTTTACCTTTCTCTGCCTGTTTACCGGTTCATTGTGGGGTAAGCCCATGTGGGGCACCTGGTGGGTATGGGATGCCCGGCTAACGTCTGTCCTGGTGCTGTTTTTTTTATACCTCGGCTACATGGCCCTGAATTCGGCGTTTGATGACCCGTCGCGCGGCGAACGCAGCGCCGCCATCCTCGCGCTGATCGGATTTATCAACGTGCCGATCATCAAGTTTTCCGTCGATTGGTGGAACACGCTGCACCAGCCGGCCAGTGTCGTCAAAATGGCCGGCCCGGCCATCCATTCATCGATGCTCATACCGCTTTTAATGATGGCGGTCGGTTTCACCTTGTTCTTTTTCGCCGTCCTGCTTATTCGAATGCGCTCCCTGATGCTGGCGCGGCGGGCCCGCGGCCTGACGCTCGCCGGACTGCATGGCATGACGGCATCCGGCCAGCAACCGGCTGAAGGATAGACGGACCACCTGAAAATGATGCAGAAAATTTCAGAGTATTTTGCGATGGGCGGATATGCGGGCTTTGTATGGTCCGCCTATGGCGCCGCGGCGTTGATCCTGATCGGGCTACTGGTCATGAGCTGGAAGGACCTCCGCGCCCGCCAGGCGGAAATCGCCGTGCTGGAGGCTTCCTCGCCCAGGCGGCGGCACCAAGCAGAAGGAGCCGAGCCATCATGACCCGTAAACAGCGGCGAATGGGGGTTATTCTGGGCGGTCTTGCCACGCTCGGCATCGCCGCGGCATTGGTCCTGAACGCGTTTGAAGACAGCGTCGTGTATTTCCACAGCCCGACCGATATTGCCACCAGGACCGATCTCCAGAAAGACCGGCGGCTCCGCCTGGGCGGGCTTGTAAAACAGGGAAGCTGGAAAAAAGCAAGCGACGGGCTGACGCATAAATTTTTCGTGACCGACACCGCACACGATATCCGCGTCGCTTATAAAGGCATCATGCCAGATCTGTTCCGCGAAGGTCAGGGCGTCGTCATGGAAGGCCGGCTACAATCGGATGGCAGCTTCCGCGCCGACGAGGTGCTGGCCAAACATGACGAAAACTACATGCCCAAGGAGGTCGCCGACTCTCTGAAAGAGGCCGGCATGTGGAAAGGAAAGAACAAAAAATGATCCCGGAAATTGGCCAGTTTTCGCTGGTGCTGGCGCTGTTTGTCGCCCTGGCGCAGAGCTCCGTACCGCTGGTCGGCGCGGCGCGCGGCTGGGGCGACTGGATGGCCTTGGCCGGGACCGCCGCCACGGTGCAATTTTTACTGGTGATCACGGCGTTTGCCTGCCTGATGCAGTCATACATAGTCTCCGACTTCTCCGTCGCGAATGTCGCAGCAAATTCCCACACGCTGAAACCGCTGCTGTACAAGATCAGCGGCGTGTGGGGGAACCATGAAGGTTCAATGGTGCTCTGGGTGTCGATCCTGGCGCTGTTCGGGCTCGCGGTTGCCCAGTTCGGGGATAATTTGCCGCCCAGTCTGAAAGCGCGTGTTCTGGCAATTCAGGGGCTGATCGGGGCTGCCTTCCTGTCCTTCATTCTGTTCACATCGAACCCGTTTCTCAGGCTCGACCCGGCGCCGCTGGAAGGCATGGGGCTCAACCCCATCCTTCAGGATCCTGGTCTCGCCTTTCACCCGCCCTTCCTTTATCTCGGCTATGTGGGATTTTCCATGGCGTTTTCCTTCGCCGTGGCGGCCTTGATCGAAGGCCGCGTCGATCCCGCCTGGGCCCGGTGGGTCCGGCCCTGGACACTGGCGGCATGGTGCGCGCTAACGATAGGAATCGCGCTCGGCAGCTGGTGGGCCTATTACGAACTGGGCTGGGGCGGCTGGTGGTTCTGGGATCCGGTGGAGAACGCGTCCTTCATCCCCTGGCTGGTCGGCACCGCCCTGCTGCATTCGGCAATCGTCGTCGAGAAACGCGATGCGCTAAAAAGCTGGACGGTCCTGCTCGCCATTCTCGCCTTTTCCATGTCGCTGCTGGGCACCTTCCTGGTTCGCTCCGGGGTGCTCACGTCGGTCCATACTTTTGCCGCCGATCCCGAGCGGGGTGTCTATATTCTTGCCTTGCTGCTGTTGGTCATTGGCGGATCGCTCACGCTTTACGCCATCAGGGCGCCGGCGCTGAAGGGCGGCGGTCTGTTCGCGCCGGTCTCACGCGAAGGCGCGCTGGTGTTGAATAATCTGTTGCTGACCACGGCCGCGGCCGTGGTGCTGCTGGGCACCCTTTACCCGCTGATCCTGGACGCCGTGGGCGGCGGCAAGGTATCGGTTGGGACGCCGTTTTATAACGCGACCTTTGTACCGTTGATGATTCCGGTGCTGCTTGCCTGCGCCGTCGGCGCCATGATGAGCTGGAAGCGGGGCGACCTGCCGGGCGTACTGGGCCGGCTCAAGCTGGCTTTCGCCGGCGTCGTGGTCGTCGTTGTGGTCGCCGCCTATATTCTGGGCGTCACCGAACTGCTCGCCGCGCTTGGCTTCGGTGTCGCCGCATGGATGGTATTGGGCGCCGCGGTTGAGTTAAGTGAGCGGCTTGGCCTGTTTCGGCTGTCCCTGGCCGCATCCTTCCGCCGGGCGGTAGGCCTGCCGCGCGCCGCATGGGGCATGGCGATTGCCCACGGCGCCGTGGGAATCATGGTTGCCGGCATCACCGCTTCAACCGCCTTCCGCACCGAAAGCATTCAGCTCATGAAGCCCGGCCAGGAAGTCACCGTCGCCGGCTATAATTTGCGGTTCGACGGCGCCACCAACCTTCGCGGCCCCAACTATACCGCCACCCGCGGTCAATTTACGGTGCGAAAAAATGGCGAATTCGTAACCTTGCTGTCGTCCGAAAAAAGACAATTCCCGGCCGAAGGCAGCACCACCACCGAAGCCGGCATTCGGACCACCATCGCCGGCGATCTTTACGTCGTGCTCGGCGATCGGTCACAGGGCGATGCGTGGAGCACACGGATCTACTTTAACCCGCTGGTCGCCTGGATCTGGGTTGGCGCGATCCTCATGGCCGTCGGCGGAATGGTCTCCCTCACCGACCGCCGCTACCGCGTCGGCGCCCCCAAACCGGCCAAGGCGCGGCCGGCCAAAACCGCGCCAGGCGCGGCGGAGGCATGACATGGAGAAAGCCCGTCCGGCCTTCGTGTTTCCGGTTGCGATATTCGTCTTTCTGGCTGCTATTTTTGGGATTTATCTCTATCAGGTAGGCATTGAGGGCAAGGTCATTTCGGACCTGCCGTCGGCGCTTCTCAACAAGCCGGTTCCCACTTTTGAGCTGCCGCCCATCGACGGTGAGGGGGTGGGCCTTTCAAGCACGCAGCTCACCGGCAAGGTATCGCTGGTCAATGTCTGGGCATCGTGGTGCCCGCCCTGCCGCGTCGAACATCCCCTGTTGATGCGGATGGCCCAGGAGGGCGTGACGATTTACGGCATCAACTACAAGGACCTGCCGGCGGCGGCCACATCGTTTCTCACGGAACTTGGCAACCCCTTCAAATCCCTCGGCGCCGATCGAGCCGGCCGGGCGGCCATCGATTGGGGCGTCTATGGTTATCCGGAAACCTTCGTGATCGACAGGACCGGTTTTATAAGGTACCGCCACGTCGGCCCGATTTCGGCCGGTGATATCAATGACAAGATCTATCCCCTGATTAAGGCGCTCGAGAAATGATGCGACCCCTGATTCAGCGCTTCGGCCTTCTGTTTCTTGCGGCCTATCTGGCCGCGGGTCCTGCTGCCCTGGCCGTCGAACCGGGCGAAATTCTGGCCGATTCCAAACTTGAAGCACGGGCGCGGGAGATCAGCACCGGTCTGCGCTGCCTGGTCTGCCAGAACCAGTCGATCGATGATTCGAACGCCGAATTGGCGCGCGATCTCCGACTTGTCGTGCGCGAGCGGCTGGTCAAAGGGGATACCAACGATCAGATATTTGACTTCGTTGCCGCGCGCTATGGCGATTTCGTGCTGCTGCGTCCGCCGTTCAATGCCAAGACAATATTGCTGTGGGGCGGGCCCGCCGGCGTGTTTGTCATCGGACTGATCGGCGTCTTTATTTATTTCAGACGGCGCGGCACCGACCCGGTGGAGGCGGCTCCCCTGACCGCCGATGAGGAACGCCGGCTGAACGCCGTCCTAGATAAAGAAACGGAGAGCTAGTGTCTTGGTGATCTGGTTTGTCCTCATCGGCATTACCGCGGCCGCTACAGCGCTGATGTTCGTTCCGCTCTGGCGCCGGACCCATGGCACTCTGCCACGCTCGGCGTTTGACGCCCAGATATACCGCGACCAGCTGAGCGAGGTGACGCTCGATGCCGAGGGAGACCGGATTACCCCCGAGCAAGCCTCCTCGGCACGTACCGAGATCGCCCGACGCCTGCTGGCCGCCACATCGGGCGGAAACCCTCAGGCGGAGCCCACCGAAAAAGCCAGCGCCCAGATGGCGCGGCGCGGCATAACTGTCTTCGTGGCGCTCGCCGTGCCGATCGCGTCATTCGGCCTTTATCTGATTGTCGGTTCGCCCCACCTGCCGGGCCGACCGGCGGTTGAGATGAGAGCTCAGCTCCCCGCGACACAAGATCCAGCGCAGGCTGAAGGCGCCGCCCTAGTCGAGCGGGTCGGCGAACAGCTCAAGAACCGGCCAAATGATTTACGCGGCTGGACACTCTATGCAAAGTCACTGTTGCGGCTGCGCCGTTTCGAGGAAGCGGTTGTCGCCTATCGCAGGGTGACAACATTGGCGCCCCGCGATGCGGAAATGATGTCCCACTTGGCCGAGGCGCAAATATTCGCGGCCAAGGGAACCGTGACACCGGCGGCGCGGGCATCGCTGCAGGCAACGCTGGCGATCGATGCAGCCGAACCACGGGCGCGCTTTTATCTGGGGGTCGCGGAATTCCAGGCCGGCAAGTTGGAATTGGCGCTAAGGATCTGGATCGCCCTTGAAGCGGATTCAGGTCCGAACGCGCCCTGGAGTCCTATTCTTGCCGAGCGTATCGGCAAATTGGCGGCAAGCGCCAAACTATCGCCCGATCAACTGGCCGCCTGGCGCAAGGCGGCTGCCGCGAAAACCAACACCATGGCCGGCCCGGCTGACCCCGCCGGTCAGAAGGCGCAGGGGCCGCGCGGCCCAACTACCGAAGACGTGAAGGCTGCACAGTCCATGTCGGCCAACGATCGCATGGCGATGATTCGCGGCATGGTCAACGGTCTCGCCGCCCGGCTCAAGAATGAACCGGACGATATTGCTGGCTGGCAACGGCTGGCGCGCTCTTACGGCGTATTGGGTGAACTGGGAAAAGCGCGCGAGGCCTATGCCCATCTTGCCAGCAAACAACCCAACAATGTCAGCGCCCTGTCCGACCATGCCAGCGCCATCGCCCGCTCGCTGCCCAAGGATGCCGCCATCCCGCCGGAGCTCGCGGCCCTCGGAGACAGGATTCTCGCTCTCGACCCGGGCCACACCAACGCGCTGTGGTTTACCGGCATGGCCCGCGCCGAAGCCGGCGATCCGAAAGGCGCCCGGGAACGCTGGACTCGCCTTCTGGCGAAGCTTGACGCAAACGGCCCGCAATATGCCAACGTCAAAAAGAGCATCGAGGCCCTGGACAAACCGGTCAAGTGACCCTGCGCCACCATCTAGCCCGGATTATTCACGGTGGTCGGATGGTTTGAGCAAGGCGCGTGGTATCGTCCGGGTTGACGGCGGTATTGGCGGCGGATTTTCAGA